>PUNR01000083.1 GCA_003551805.1 Loktanella sp. | reverse complement strand
TCGCTGGCGAGGGCGGAGATAATCGTCTCGGCCAATACACGCAGCGTGATCTCTTGGGGGTTGCCCAGATTGATAACCTGACCCGTCGCCTGTGGCACCGCGGCAAGCAGCATCAGCCCGCGCACCAGATCGCTGACATATCCAAAACTGCGGGTCTGGCTGCCGTCGCCATGCAGGGTGATTGGTTGGCCAGCGCGCGCCTGCGCGATGAACTGCGGCAGGGCGCGACCGTCATCTTGCGCCATACCGGGCCCATAGGTGTTGAAAATCCGCGCAATCCGCACATCCAGCAGGCCAAGACGGTGGGCATCCATCAACACAGCCTCGGCCGCGCGTTTGCCTTCGTCATAGCAGGACCGGATACCCACGGGATTGACATTGCCCCAGTCGGTTTCACGCTGCGGATGGGATAACGGATCACCGTAGACTTCGCTGGTAGAGGCTTGCACCAAGATCGCGCCGCTATGGATTGCGTGCTGCATCAACTGATAGCTGCCAATGACATTTGTGCGCCATGTCTGGATCGGATCAGCCTGATAATGCACAGGTGATGCGGGGCTGGCGAGGTTGAAAACCACGTCCACCTTAGGCAGATCACTCACCACCGCGACATCGGCTTCTGTGACGCTGATCTGACGGTTACTGCTGCGCTGCAGTGCAGTGACAGCCGCCCGCGTGCTGGTGCTGAAATTATCGACCACATGCACAGCGGCCCCTGCAGCAACAAGTGCTTTCACAAGGTGCACACCTACAAAACCGGCACCACCCGCAACCACCGCGGTTTTATCTGTCCAGAATGTCACGCTACACCTTCGGCCTTGTTGATTAGCTGGGCGGCGATGCGGGTTTCGCTGTCCATCGTCAGACCTGCGGCAAACCGCTGCCCATTGGCAGCGATCTCCGCGGCTTGCGCGTCGTTGCTGCGCACCCAGTCAATCTGTTGTTGCAGGTCTGACATATCGGCCTTGATCGGCACATAATGTTCCCAAGGCCTGATCTGGTGATAATACCACTGCGTGAACCCGAACTGGCTGTCGACCTTAAGCACGCAGCAGCCCAATTTCAGCCGTTGGGGAAAATTTGACCATGCGTTGGTAAAACCGTCGATATCGACACCGAACTTGGCTGTACCCCAATCCAGCGCAGGGATCGGGTCGGCCAGCAGCCCTGCCATCTGCAAAGCAGTGTCAGTCGACAGGTATTGTTTCGCAACAAACCTGAAATCAATTTCGGTTCCGCGGCAAAGCTGTGCCATCCGCAGGCGCTGTTTGACGCCGGGGTGATTGATGAAAGCAGGATCAAGGTTGAAATGTCCCATCCCCGTCAATGTCCCGCGCCAGACGATCCGGTCGTGTCGTTCTGCCCAAGGAATGTTCAGCTCGCGAAATCTGGCATCAAATGCGGCATAGCCCTGCGAGCGAGTGAAATAAACATCAGGTAGCGCCACGGTACCCGCGCGATTGACCGAATAGGCATAGCGCGCATTGCTCGGCCCTTCACCGTCGGTGCAATCAACCAAAATTTCGCTGATTTCGGGCGAGGCCTCGCGCAGCCAGTGGATGAAGGCTGAAATCTTTCCAAAAAGTGGCGGCAGGAAACCACGGCTTGTCTGATTGCTGAAGTGCAGGGCAAACCCATCGCCCTGCCGTTTTATCAGCACATCGCCAGCCGCCAGCAGGGTGTCGCTGGGCACCATTACAAGGTTGCAGGGTGGCAGCCCGGATGCCAGCAGGTCTGCATGCACCAGATCGGCCAACTTTAACATTTTACGCAGATTGCGGCGTTGGCGGTGTAGTTGTTTGATCTGCGCGAACATGGAAAACCATTCTTTGAAAGAATGCGTTAAAGCCGATCATGATCGTCAGTTCAAGTTAGAACGCAGCCCTATTTAGCCCGTTTCAGCATCCCGAACAGATCGCGGGGATCGTCGGGATCAGCAATCAAATCAAGATCGATGTAATAGGGTGTGTCCTTGATCCGGTCGTGGACGTAGCGCAGGGCACTGAAATCCTCGATCGCGAAGCCGACGCCGTCGAATAATGTGACTTCATCTGCGGATTTGCGCCCCTTGGTCTGGCCGGTGATGACCTGCCAAAGCTCTGTCACGGGATGGTCGGGGTCCATTTGCTGAATTTCGCCTTCGATCCGCGTTTGCGGGGGGTATTCGACGAAAACGCTGGCCCGTGCGACGATATCGCGGTGTAGTTCGGTCTTGCCGGGGCAATCGCCGCCGATGGCGTTGATATGCACGCCAGCACCGACCATGTTGTCGGTCAGGATGGTCTGCATGTCCTTATCGGCGGTGGCGGTGGTAATGATCTGTGCGCCTTCGATGGCTTCCTCGGGCGTTTCGCATTGCACTACGTTCAGCCCCAAACCCGCCAGATTGCGCGCGCATTTCGCGGTCGCGGCAGGGTCGATGTCATAGAGCCTGACGGTCTGCACGCCACAGACCGCTTTGACCGCCAGACACTGAAACTCTGACTGCGCGCCATTGCCGATCATGGCCATTGTATGGGCACCGGGTGCAGCCAGATGTTTGGTCGCCACAGCCGACATCGCCGCCGTGCGCAGGGCCGTCAGTAAGGTCATTTCAGTGAACAGCTTCGGATAACCGGAATAGACATCCGACAGCACGCCAAAGGCGGTGACAGTCTGCAACCCTTCACCCATGTTCTTGGGGTGGCCATTGACGTATTTGAAGCCGTAAAGCACGCCATCAGAGGTGGGCATCAATTCGATCACACCAACATCGGAATGTGACCCGACACGCGGGGTTTTATCGAATTGTTCCCATTTGGCGAAATCTTCTTCGATTGCCTGCGCCAGATCGGCGATAAAGGTCTCAATCCCGATATGATGGACCAGCCGCATCATGTTATCGACGCTGACAAAAGGCACCATGGCGCGGTGCGATGCTTTGAGGCTCATTTCATGCTCCGGGTGGGGCGGTCGAACACGCGACGGCCCAAAAGTGAGGCGGTTAGATCGACCATCAGATTGGCAGTTTTGCCGCGATCATCCAGATAGGGGTTCAGTTCCACCAGATCGAGCGATGTCACCAGCCCCGAATCCGACAGCATTTCCATCACCAGATGACCTTCACGTACGGTCGCGCCACCGGGCACAGTGGTGCCGACGGCAGGGGCGACGGACGGGTCAAGAAAATCGACGTCCAGACTGACGTGCAGCATCCCGCCTGCGGCGGCGACGCGGTCAAGAAATGCCTGCAATGGCGCGCTGATCCCTTCTTCGTCAATGCGGCGCATATCGACCAGTTCGACATCGCCATCGGCCAGAATTTCATGTTCGGCCACGTCGACCGACCGCAGGCCGATCATACAGATATTGGCAGGATCGACGCGGACGGGCAGGGGCGGGAAATCATCGAAACCGTCGCGCCCCGTCACGTAACCCACGGGCGTGCCATGCAAATTGCCGCTGTCAGTCGTGTCGGGCGTGTGAATATCGCTATGTGCATCAAGCCAAAGCGCAAAGAAGGGCCGCCCCACCTTTTGCGCATGCGCCGCCATGCCCGATACGGTCCCCGCTGCAAGTGCGTGATCGCCACCCATGAAGATCGGAAAGCCATCGGGGGCGGCTTTTTGCGCAGCCTCTGCCAGCGTTTTGGTCCAGCCGACATTTTCGGCCAGTTTGTACACCAGCGGGTTACGCGGTTCGCCCACCGTTACAGTGGCGGGGGCAAGATTGCCCCAGTCTGTGCAACTATGGCCAAGGGCGGTTATCGCCTCGGCCAGTCCTGCGGTGCGATAGGCGTCAGGCCCCATCAAACAGCCCCGGCGGCGTTTGCCACAATCCACGGGGGCGCCAATCAATATGCAATGTTTATGTGTCATTGCGGCAGATTAGCCGGAAACGCCGATGGCGGAACCCTGCAAATTGTGCAATCTGGGTGCGAATTAATCGCTTTGGACAGTACAAATGGACGAAACGGACAGTGCTCTGATCCGCGCCTTGCGCAAAAATGCGCGCGCGTCGCTGTCGGATCTTGCCGCCGATATTGGCGTGACACGGGCGACTGCGCGCGTCAGGCTCGACCGTTTGATCGCGGGGGGCGAGATTGCTGGGTTCACCGTGCTTACACGGTCCGACATCAGGCCCGATGCGGTGCGCGGGCTGATGATGCTGGAAATCGCAGGTCGGGGCGCTGAACAGGTGATGAAACGCCTGACCGCAATGCCTGCAGTAATCGTGGTCCATTCCACCAACGGCACATGGGATCTGATCGCCGAAATCGGCACCAAAACGCTGGAAGATTTCGATCAGGCGCTGTTCGCAATCCGCCGGATGGAAGGCGTCACGCGGTCCGAGACGAGCCTGCTTTTATCATCACGGCGCTGATCCAGATCGCCATCAGGCCAAAAGACGCAACCGCGTTCCAGCTTGCCATCGACAGCGCCAGAAATTCCCACGTCACCTGATCACACATCACCACACGCGGACCGTCAATCGCCAGAAGGTCCATGCCCGACAATCCGTCCAGACTACCGCCTGAACAAGAGGTTGGGCCTTGCCACCAGCCACGCTCGACCCCGGTATGGTAAATGCCCAAACCGCCTGTCGTGCCTGCTGCCGCGGCACCCAGAATCGGCAAGGCAGGGCCGCCAAAGCGCAGCGCCAGTGCCGCAATCACGATCGCCGCCATATGCGGCCAGCGTTGCCACAGGCACATCGCACAAGGCGGATAGCCCAAAGCCTGAAACAGATACGCGCCCGCCAGCAGCGCAAATGACCCCGCACCGGCCAGCAAAACCAACATATTGCGCGTCATAGCACCCCCAGAACAGCAAATCCGCCGATCAACAAGACGCAGAACAGGATGAACATCAGCCCCAATCGGCGTTCGATGAAATCGCGGATCGGTTCACCGAATTTCCAAAGCAGCGCCGCGACCAGAAAGAATCGCATTGCGCGCGCGATAACGGCAGCGACGATAAACACCGGCAGCGACAATTGCGTCACGCCCGACGCGATTGTGATGACCTTGAACGGAAACGGGGTCACACCGGCGACCAGCACCGCCCAGGCACCCCATGTGTTATAGGTCACGGCGAAATCGGCGAAATACGCTTCTTTGCCGTAAAATTGCAAAATCTGCACACCAACCGAATCGTAAAGTGCGGCGCCAATGTAATATCCGAACAATCCCCCCAGAACCGATGCGATTGTTGCCACACCTGCGATGACAAAGGCGCGCGACGGACGCGCGATGATCATCGGGATCATCAGCACGTCCGGCGGGATCGGGAAAAAAGACGATTCGACAAAGGCGACAGCTGCCAGCGCCCATAGCGCATAGGGCGTGCGCGCCAGCGATATTGTCCAATCATACAGTGCGCGTAACATGCCAAAGCCCTTTTAGGTCGTGGCGGTTAGGCCACGGTGCCGCTGTCGCGTCAAGACTGTGCAAATCCGATTGACGCCACCTGCGGGCCGCATTAGAGACCTGTCCAGTGCCGATGTGGCGGAATGGTAGACGCAGGGGATTCAAAATCCCCCGGTGGTAACATCGTGTGGGTTCGAGTCCCTCCATCGGCACCAAACATTCCCTTTTTTATCTTATTTTTTAGTTTTATTGACGGCGAGAAGGCCGTTTTAAGGCGGGCATTCTGGTGTGAATGTCATAATGACGCCACTTTTATGTATAATAAGGCTTTATCAAAAGATGGCAGGTTGATACCTATGATAGCATTGCCTTTGGCGTCATAGGCCAACGGCTGTTTCTCGCGGAAGTGTACTGGGCAGATTCCCCAGATGTTGTGTAACCCGGCGCATGTTGCGCCAACCGACCGGAACAGTGAAAACATGGATCAGTCTCAAAATTGCAAAGCCGCCTGCAACGGCAGCAGGGCAATGACTGTGGATAGTTGGGCCGCGGATGACCTGCTTGACCTGTCGCACGATAATGTAAAACGCATGAGGGTCAGTGCTAAACAGCCGCAGTCGACGATGGTCAAATACCGTGGTGGTACGGTTTTGTCGTTCGAACAGATCGCGCGGATCATTCCCTGCTTCACGGCAGGAACCCGAATCATTACCCCAAACGGTGAAGTCGCTGCAGAAACACTCCGCCAGGGCGATCGCGTGCTGACCCGTGACAACGGGTTCCAAACGATCACTTGGGCAGGGTGCAAAAAGATGACGCTGCACAATCAGCCGGTCACGCCTGATATGCGGCCTGTGATGATCCGGCGCGGTGCTTTGGGGCCGAACAGCCCTGAACGTGATATGATCGTTTCGCCCAATCATCGGATGCTTTTGGTCGGCATGTCGGATCAGCCGGGTGACAGCACCGAATGTTTGCTTGCTGCCAAGAACATGACGCATTTGCCGGGAATCGATTTTGTCCCTCTGGCCGAAGTGACTTATGTCCATTTCATGTGTGATCGGCACGAAATCGTCTCGTCAGACGGTGCTTGGACAGAAACGTTTCAGCCCAATGACGATTCGATGCACGGGATTGATCAGGCCCAACGGGCTGAGCTGCTGTCAATTTTTCCGCAGCTTGCACCCCAAGCTGGGCGCGCGACCTATGCGACAGCGCGGCAGACGATATCAGCGATGCAATCTGACTATCTTTTGTCGGCCTGACCGGTTTTTGCGCGCCATGCGTCCCAGTCCTCGGGCGTATCAAGGTCACAGCGTGCATGCTGACCGGGCAGGGGAACAAGGTATGTGGCACTGGCCTGCGCTTTGATGATGCCGGCGCCGCCGCTGTCGCCTTTGATCTTGGCAAAATCGCCCCGCAGACTTGCGTCAAAAAGCACGGGATGGCCAGGCTTGCCGTCCTGCGTTGCGCCGCGCCATACTAGGTGTTCTGGTTGTGTCGCCATTGAGGATAAAACGGCGCGCAGGTCAGCAGTTGTTATTTCAACTAGATCACCCAGCAAAATCATAAACGCCTCGCAGACCGGCAAT
>PUNR01000132.1 GCA_003551805.1 Loktanella sp. | reverse complement strand
ATCTGGACAAAGAGTTTGAAGGCCAACCAGAAGGACAGCTCGTCGGATCAATCCGCGTTGGGTTCAGTTTTTAAATACGCCCGCCGGTTGGTCACAGACCCGACGACACAACTGCTGATCTGTCAGCCGGACGGAAAAGCGATGGCCGACGCTGTGGCCCTCCCGTTCCGGTGGGCAAGAGGAATGGTCTGGCCTGCGATCGCATCCGACCATGACTTGGCGAATTTATCCAACACCGCGTCAAATGCCGGATCTTGTTGCGCCAGATGTAGTTCGGCGGCCAGCATGCCTTGCTTTGATCCGCAATCAAACCGGATCGCGGAAAATGTGAGCCCCGACAGCCCGATATCAAGGACGCCAGCAGCAATGGCATCAGTCAGCTGGATTTCACCCCCGACACCCGGCGCCTGCCCCGCCAAGGCATCAAAGATCGTACTATCCAGCACATAGCGGCCGACAACAGCAAAGGTTGATGGCGCGGCGTCGGCTGTTGGCTTTTCGACCATACCATCGGCCTTGATGACTGCGCCATTGCGCGACAGGACCGACAAGACGCCATAGCTTGACACCTCGTCGCGGGGAACATCCATGGTCGCCACCAGATGCCCGCTATCGCAGGTCGGATAGGCCGCTATCATTTCCGACAGACAGCCTTTCGGTCCAAGGATCAGGTCGTCAGGCAGGATCACGGCGACCGGCCCGGGCAACACATGGTCGCGGGCACATAGCACAGCATGACCCAGACCCAGCGGTTCGGGCTGCATGACGAAAATGACGTCATGCACATCTTCGTCGATGGCGGCAGATTTAAGTGCGCGGTCAAGGCGGGCCTTGCCGCGTTTGCGCAGGGTAGCGCGCAAATCCACATCATCCAGAACATGCCGTTCAATCGCGGATTTCGACGGGTGGCTGACAAAGATCATCCGTTCAACCCCTGCCGCGCGTGCCTCGTCAATGGCGTATTGGATCAACGGCGTATCAAGGACCGGCAGCAATTCTTTTGGCGTCGCCTTGGTCGCGGGCAAAAACCGTGTCCCCAGACCGGCAACGGGGAAAATAGCTGTTCTGACAATACCTTGTGACATTTGACGCGTCTCCTTTATCAGCGATGCCGCAGTGCAGCGGCTTGGATAGAGCCTATGCCTTGAAACCAGAATGTCAAAAAAACGACATGCTGACACTGGACCGGATCGTTGAAGGAAAGTGGCGGGCTGCAAGGACAGATGTGATGCCACACCTCATGAAACTATTAATTTATCTCATATAATCAATACATTAAAATTCTAGAAGTCATGTTTGGCCAATAGATGAACTACCTGACGGTCGGAACGCTCCACAAGAAAAGGGCAAGATATTTACTCTGTTTGCCTAAATATTATGCAAATGCAGCATCAAAGAGCAAAGAAATGTCGTTTTTTGACTAGAAACGTTGAAGCCGCCGTCACCCTGACCATATCGAAGGTGAGCCCGATGACCTGCCGGATCGTTTCGCCAGGTTTGCCGCCAGCAAAAAATGGTGTGGAAAGATGAACATGACAGTGACGCAAAGACCGCAACGGCCCGCCTGCCGCCCTTATGACCGTATCGCGGTGATCGGTGCGGGTGCTTGGGGCACGGCACTGGCCGCTGTCGCCGCAACGGCAGGGCGCAAAGTGCGCCTGTTCAGCCGCGACAATCAGGTCGCACAGTCGATCAACGCCGATCACGTCAATACCAGATATCTGCCCGATGTGGCGCTGCCGGACACGCTGGTTGCGGTGACGGACATGGCCGCCGCGCTGGACGGTGCGGATGCCGTCATCATGGTCGTCCCGTCGCGCGCCGTGCGAAGTGTTGCAGCACAGGTCGCCAGATACATCGTCCACGGCGTGCCTGTCGCGGTCTGTTCCAAAGGGATCGAACCAACGACAGGTCTGCTGATGACCCAAGTCGCCGAACAGGAACTGGGCGCGCATCCGCTGGGCACGGTGTCGGGTCCGACCTTTGCCCGCGAAACAGCGCTTGGCCATCCGACAGCCGCCAGCGTCGCGTTTCCGTTTACCCCGATGGACCGGTTGGCACCGCATGAAAGCACCGCGGCAAGGTTTGCACATACGCTTAGCACGGAATCATTCCGCACCTATATTTCCGACGATCTGGTCGGGGTCGAAATTGGTGGCGCGGTCAAAAACGTGATCGCCATTGCCTGCGGGATGATGACGGGTGCGGGTTTCGCCGAAAACACACGCGCGGCCCTGATTACCCGCGGCATGGAAGAAATGAAGGTGCTGGCCGAAGCATTGGGTGGCCGTCGTGAAACCGTCACCGGCCTGTCCGGAGCCGGTGATCTGACGTTGACCTGTTCCAGCACCACATCGCGCAACATGTCGCTGGGCGTGCAACTGGGCCAAGGCACCGCACGCGCCGATTGCTTTGGCGGCAAACCCGTGGTGGTCGAAGGCGAAGCCAACGCCACTTCGGTCATCGACCTTGCACGGCGCGTGGGGGTGTCAATGCCAATCTGCGAAACTGTCGATGCGGTGCTGACAGGGCATGCCGAACTGCGGCAGGCGTTCCGCGATCTCTGGACCCGCCCGATCGAGGCTGAACCACGCGCACTGGGTGTGTCATTCACGAACCCTGTAATGGTCGCTGCCACGCCAATAAATGACGAAAGACAGATATGATCCATAAAACAATCAACGATATGGCCCGATGCCAAATGGTGCTGGCCACCGACCTTGACGGCACCTTTCTGGGGGGCACAGATGCAGACCGTGACGCGCTATACGACTGGATACATACGCACCGTGCAACGGTCGGGCTGGTGTTCGTCAGTGGCCGCGACCCCGCCTTCATCGAAGGATTGTGCAGCGATGGCCGCGTGCCTTGGCCTGATTTCGTCGTCGGTGATGTGGGCACGACCATTGCGCAAATGACCGACCGCAAGGTGGCACCGATCACTGCACTAGAAGACGAAATTGCACAGACTTGGGGCGATCGTGGCGCGCGCGTGCGTGCGGCACTTGACGGCCATCCGGGGCTTGCGCTGCAACCCACGCCATTCCGCTACCGTGTCAGCTATGACATGGACCCAGACACGTTTGACGACCGCGCGACCGGTATCGTCGATGAATTGGGCGCGGATGTGCTGATCTCTGACAACCGCTTTTTTGATGTGCTTCCGCGCGGGATCAGCAAGGGGCCATCTTTGCTGCGGCTGGTCGATCATCTGGGGGTCGCACAAACACGCGTGCTGGCGGCGGGTGACACGCTGAATGATTTGTCGATGCTGGTTGCCGGCACCCCTGCCGTGGCTGTGGGTGGTGCGGAACAAATGCTGCTGGATGCGCTGCCCGATGCGCCGCATATCCACCGCGCGCAGGCCATCGGGGCTGCGGGTATCATGGAAGCGGTGGCGCATTTCAGCCTGCATCCCGCAATGGAAAGGGCGTAAAAATGGCCTCTGATCTTGTGATCGTCTACCACCGTCAACCCTATGAAGAGGTTGAGGAAAACGGCAAAACCGTGTTTCGCGAAAATTCTAGCCCGAACGGTATTGTTCCCACACTCAAAAGCTTTTTCGGCAACGCCGATCACGGCGCATGGGTCGCGTGGAAACTGGCCGAAGACCCTGCCAACCCCGGTTTCGAAACCGATGTCGACATCGACGACGCTTATGGCAGCTATACCGTGTCACGCCTGCCTTTGACCGAAGCGCAGGTCAGCAGTTTCTACCATGTTTCTTCGAAAGAGGCGTTCTGGCCGATCCTGCACAGCTTCAAGGAACGGTATAACTACGACCCCGTAGACTGGCCCACCTTTCGCGAAGTGAACTGGGCCTTCGCCGAGGCCGCAGCCCGCAAGGCCAGCCGCGGTGCGCGGGTCTGGGTGCATGATTACAATTTATGGCTGGTGCCCGGCTATCTGCGCCAATTGCGCGCCGATGTGACCATTTCATTCTTCCATCACACGCCGTTTCCGGCGGCGGATATGTTTAACGTCCTGCCGTGGCGCAAGGAAATCGTGGAAAGCCTGCTGGCCTGCGACGTGGTCGGTTTTCATATCCCGCGCTATGCGGCCAATTTTCTGTCGGTGGCGCGCAGCCTGTTTGACGTCACCACGCTGGAACGGCAGGGGGTCGCGCCTGATCTGATCTTTGAAGGCACCGCACTTAGCGAACGCAGCGCACCCACTCTGATCGCGTTTAACGGGCACAAGATCGCCATCAGCTCATCGGCTGTGGGTGTTTCCACAGATTTCATCGAAAAGCGGGCGACAGACCCTGACGTGCAGGCAAAAGCGCAGAAAATCCGCCGCGACATGGGTGACAGCAAGCTGATCATCTCGGTCGGTCGGACCGATTATACCAAGGGCGGTCTGGCGCAGCTAGAAAGCTTTGAACGCGTGCTCGAGGCCAATCCGGACCTGCGCGGCAAGGTGCGGCTGATGAATGTATCCGTCAGCGCCAACCGCAACATGGCAGCCTACGGCGATACGCAGGCCACGCTGGAAGAAACGGCAGGCCGCATCAACGGACGCTTTGGCACGCTGGAATGGCAGCCTATTGCGCTGATTTCGCGGGCGATCCCGTTTGACGACCTGATCAAATACTATCTTGCCGCCGATGTCGCGTGGATCACCCCGCTTGCGGACGGCATGAACCTTGTCTGCAAGGAATTTGTCGCCGCCCGCACCGACAATGACGGTGTGCTGGTGCTGTCCGAATTTGCCGGTGCCGCTGTCGAAATGGGGTCAGCCGTGATCACCAATCCGTTCTCGTCCCGGTCGATGGACACCGCAATTTTGCAGGCTTTGCACATGCCCGCAGATGAACGGCGCGAACGCATGATCGCATTGCGCGCGGTCGTGAAACGCTATTCCGTCAGCGCATGGGGCGCCGATCAGGAACGCGCCTTTGAAGAGGCCGAGGCGCGCAAACCGGCCACCTGACCACGCTTTGCACCACGTGCGGCGGGTTTCCTTTTGCAAGCTGGCAAAGGCTGTGCGCTTATGCGTGATCATACCCATGCCGGAGCGTTGCGATGATCCCCGCTGTCACCATCTTACTTGTGTGCCAATTGATCGGCGAAACACTGGCGCGGGGGCTGGCCTTGCCGGTGCCGGGGCCAGTGCTGGGCATGGCATTGTTGCTGGCGGGCTGTCTGGCTGTTCCTAGGATTGCACAAATCGTGATGCCAACTGCGCAGGGGATATTGGCGCATCTGTCTTTGCTTTTCGTGCCCGCCGGTGTCGGTGTCATCAGCCATCTGGACATTCTGGGCGGGTCCGGTCCTGCGCTGTTTGTCGTGCTACTGGCCAGCACGGCGCTGGCGCTTGTCGCGGGCGTGCTGACCTTTGTCGGGGTGGCATGGTTGATCGGGAATAAATCCGACACCGCCCAGTCGGAGCCACGCCCATGACAGCTGTCGATTTGCCGGACATCTGGTCCTACCTCAACCGCGAGCCATTGTTATGGCTGACTGCGACCTTGGCGGCCTATCTGGTCGGGGATCAGCTGTCGCAACGCGCGGGACGAAATCCGTTGGTGAACCCTGTTCTGGTGGCGATGCTGCTGCTTGGCGGTCTGCTTTGGGTGACCGGCACGCCCTACCCCACGTATTTTGAGGGTGCGCAATTTGTGCATTTCATGCTGGGCCCTGCCACCGTCGCGCTGGCGATACCGCTTTACGCAAATCGTGCGCAGATCAAATCAGCGCTTTTGCCGATGATCGCGGCGCTGGTTGTGGGTTCGGTCACGGCCATCGTATCTGCGCTGTGGATCGCGCAAGCGCTGGGCATAGACGGTGCGGTCTGGCTGTCGCTAGCGCCGAAATCGACGACGGCACCGGTCGCAATCGGGATAGCGGAACAATTGGGCGGGTTGCCGACGCTGACCGCAGCTTTGGTGATCCTGACGGGGATCATCGGCGCAGTGATCGTGACTCCGCTGATGCGCCTGATGCGGATCCGCGACTGGCGCGCGCGCGGCTTTGCCGTTGGCGTCGCGGCACACGGGATCGGCACGGCACGCGCATTTCAGGTCAATCAATCCGCAGGTGCCTTTGCCGGGATCGGAATGGGCCTGAATGCGCTGCTGACGGCGCTGATTGCGCCTTATATTGTATCGCTTTTTCTTTACTGACCACTCTACGCGGGATGGGTGCTTGACCAGCCATGCCGGGCAAGCGACATTCGCGAAATCTGGCTGCTTTGGGGGCGGCCAAGGTTCTCATGAAAGGATCACTGATGACGGGCTACAGGATCGACGCCACAATGCGCCGCGTGATTGCGCTGGCGGCAGGGGCACTGGCAGCGACGCTGCCGATGACAGCGTTTGCGCAAGACTTTTCCATCACCGATGACCGGCTGGTCACACCCGGCGTGCTGACTGTCGGCACTGGTGATCCGGTCTATCCGCCATGGATGCTGAACAATGACCCCGCCGGTGGCGAAGGGTTCGAAAACGGTCTGGTCTATGCACTGGCCGAGGAACTGGGCTTTGCCGCCGATCAGGTGGTCTGGATCGGCCAGACATTCGATCAGGCAATCGCACCCGGATCGAAACCTTATGATTTCTCGATCCAGCAGATTTCCGTGACAGAGGCGCGGTCGCAGGTCGTCAGCTTCAGCCAGGTCTATTTCCAGCCTGACAAGGCCGTGATCGCCCTGCCCGGCACTGCGGCTGAAACCGCCACCAGCTTTGCCGATTTGCAAGGTCTGCGCTGGGGCGCGGTGATCGGGACGACGGATAATGATTATCTGGTCAATATCCTTGGGGTCGATGACGCGGCGATTTACAACGAACAGGTCGATGTGTTTCAGGCGCTGCAAGCAGGCCAGATCGACGCCACGCTGGCCGCCCTGCCCACCGCATTGTTCATGACCGCCGTGCAGGTGCCAGAGGCGAATATCGTCGCCCTGCTGCCCGCTGATGAAAACGACAACGGGCACGGCTTATTGTTCGAATTCGGTAACCCGCTGGTCGAGCCTGTGGATGCT
>PUNR01000394.1 GCA_003551805.1 Loktanella sp. | reverse complement strand
TGAAAAAGTTCATCGTAACTGCCTTGATGACGACTGCCCTTGTTGGCCCTGCCTTCGCGCAAGACAGCATCACCGAATTCCGCATCGGCCTTTTGGGCGGCGAAAACGCGCAGGACCGTCTGGCGTCCAACGAATGTTTCCGCGCCTATACAGAAGAAGCGCTGGGCGTGCCCACCCGCCTTTTCACCGCCGCTGACTATAACGGCGTCATTCAGGGCCTGATTGGTGGCACGCTCGACATGGCGTGGCTGGGCGCGTCTGCCTATGCTGCTGTCTATGTCGAAGACCCGAGCGCAGTAGAGCCGATCCTTGTGAAAACTAACCTCGACGGGTCGTTTACTTATCATTCCATCGGCTTTGCACGCGCTGACAGTGGCATCGCATCGCTGGACGATATGGAAGGTAAAGTCTTTGCTTTCGGTGATCCGAACTCGACCTCTGGCTATCTGATCCCGCTGGTTGAAATCCCGGAAGAGGGCTATTCCATGGAACCCGGTGCGTATTTTTCGGACGTGGTTTTTGTGGGTGGCCACGAACAGACCATCGTTGGCGTGGCCAACGGTGATGTCGACGCAGGTGTGACTTGGGCCGACGGTTTGGGCGACTGGGAAGACGGCTATAATTCCGGCGCGCTGCGCCGTGCATCCGACAGCGGTTTGGTCGATATGAATGATCTGGTCGAAATCTGGAAATCAAAGCCGATCCCGGAAGGCCCCATTGTAATCCGCCAAGCGCTGCCGGATGACGTCAAACAGACCATGTTTGATCTGACAGCCAACCTGCACGACGTGGACGAGGCGTGTGCGTACGGTGTTGCGGCTGGTGAAACTGCTGGTTTCACTCCAATTGGTCATGACGCCTATGAAACGATCATCGCGGTGCGTCGCAGCCAGATGAACTAAGCCTTTTCCAACCAGACGCGGGTCCGGCAGACGTCGGGCCCGCCTTTTTTCGTGACAGGGCAGGGCCATGGCAGACTTATCCGCTTCGGGATCAATCAATACGCAGTCGATGCGTGACAACTATCTGGCGATGACCCGCCGCAAGCGCGCCTACGGCGGCGTGATATTAGCGATTTTTGTCCTGCTGATGGTGACAGGTTTTCAGACCGTAGATGCCCGCAGCGCCGGCGGCTTCTGGGAAGGTCTGCCACGGATTTTCGACTTTCCCGCTGGTCTGGTGCGCGAAGCTTGGGAAAAAATCGACCGTATGCCCGCCAATCTGGTAACCTTCTTTCCCGCATTGCTGGAAACGATCAATATCGCGGCTGTATCCACGCTGGTCGGTGCCTTTGCGGGGTTGGTGCTGTCGCTATTGTCCACACGCGGGCTTGCAAAATGGCCACGCCTGATCGGGCTGTTCCGCCGGATCATGGATATCATGCGCGCTTTCCCTGAAATTGTCATTGCGCTGGTGCTGATCTTTATCCTTGGCGGCGGCCCGATCCCCGCGATGATCGCGATTGCGATCCATACCGCCGGGGCGCTGGGCAAGCTGTTTTCCGAAGTGGCCGAAAACGCCGATCTGAAACCTGTCGAAGGGTTGGAATCTGTCGGCGCCAACTGGTCGCAACGCATGCTTTTAGGCGTGATCCCGCAGGTGGCACCCAATTACCTTAGCTACACGCTGATGCGGTTCGAGATTAACATCCGCGCCTCGGCAATCCTTGGTTTTGTTGGCGCTGGCGGCATCGGATACGAACTGCGCAATGCGATGACCTTTGGTACAGGCCGGTTCGATCTGGCGGCGGCGATCTTTGTGCTGCTGTTTCTGACCATCGTGTTCTTTGACCAGCTTTCCAGCCATTACCGCAACAAACTGGTAAAGGGGAACCAGTCATGACCATGCTCAGCACCGACGGCGATCTGCGCGCACAAACCGTCAAGATATTTAGCCGCAAGAAATTTGTCGCCTTGGCCGTGCCTGCCGCGATCTTTGTCTACCTGACCTATATCTTTATCAGCTTCAACTTTGCCGGTTTGGTCGAGCGCGCGCGAATGGACAATGCCCGCACGCTGGTCGCCGACAGCTATAGCTACAAAACCCATGTAAGCCGCGACAACCGGTCAGGCGATCTTTCCTTCGCGATCGAAGGCGCGCGGCAAGGCACGTATGCGGCTGGCACCCACCCTGACTGGGTGGCGGTCGATGGTAGCAATATGGTGGTTGATCTGGGCGATGGGCATGTCGTCACCTATCTTGACGACAACCTCGTCACCTACGAAATGCCAGATTTCCCAACCATCACCCTGCAATTGATCGACGATGTGGTGGTGACCAATCTGCCCGATCCTGTGCCGTCGTGGGTCAATGCATCCGACACGCGCGTCGCGATCACGACTGATGCAGGACGGCTGACCTATACCCGATCCAAAGCCGAGGTTTTCCGATATTCCTTTGGCTGGGAAATGTTCTGGTTCACCCTGTCTAGCCCCTATCACAATGTCGGACTGACAGCGCTGCTGACCGGCCCGCAGCTGGACGCAAACCGCAGCAATCTGGCGGGTGCGTGGCAGGATTTCTGGAATAACGGGCTGTGGCGGCATTCGGATGTGGCTTGGGCGCTTTGGGAAACCGTGCTGATGGCGTTTCTGGGCACTTTTGGTGCCGCGATCATCGCCTTGCCGCTGGCTTTTCTTGCCGCCAAGAATTTCGCCCCGGTCGTGGCCCTGCGCTTTGCCGTGCGACGCGTGTTCGATTTCGTGCGCGGTGTGGACGGGCTGATCTGGACGATTATCCTGAGCCGCGCCTTTGGCCCCGGCCCGCTGACCGGTGCGCTCGCGATCCTTGTCACCGATACCGGCAGTTTCGGCAAAAGCTTTTCCGAAGCTTTGGAAAACGTCGATGGCAAACAGATCGAGGGGCTGGAATCCACCGGCGCAAAACCTGTGCAACGCTACCGTTTCGGGGTGATCCCGCAGGTGACGCCGGTACTGCTCAGCCAGATCCTGTATTATTTCGAATCCAACACGCGCAGCGCCACGATCATCGGCGCGATCACGGGTGGCGGTATCGGCCTGTTCCTGACGCAGGCGATCCAGACCCAGAACGATTGGGAAAAGGTGACCTATTACATCATCCTGATCCTGATTATGGTCATGGTGATGGATACGATTTCCGGCTGGCTACGGCGCAAGCTGATCAAAGGCGACGACGGCGGGCATTGATGGCAAGTGTGCCCGCTGAAACGCCAAGCCTTGGGCTGTGCGGTTCAGCGGACACCTGATTACAGCTTTCGCCGCCTGACTAGATGCGCAAAGCGTTGGCAGATGTCGTTGATCGTCAGGAATAATTATTCTGCGGCATGCGCCAAACGGGCAGGGGCCTGACTGACCCGATCTGCCAGATCACCGCACAGATGCGCCCAGCGACCGGCGGCCAGCGTGCCTTCGATCTCGCGGGTTTGGGCATTGCAGATCACCAGATCGGCGCGTTTTCCTGCGGCAATAACACCGCGATCATCTAGACCCATGATCCGGGCGGGATTTTCGGCAATCATCGCCCAGGCTTGCGCGAGAGGCACAAGACCTTTGTCCACCAGCGTGAAGGCAGCATTGGCCAGCGACGGATAATGATAATCCGACACCAATGCATCACACAGCCCTGCGCGGATCAGGTCCGTCGCCGCGATATTGCCTGATTGCGACCCGCCGCGCACGACATTGGGCGCGCCCATCAGCACCGGATCACCATTCGCCTTGGCAACATTTGCAGGTGCATGGCGCGTCGGAAATTCGCAGATGCGTGCGCCGATCATGCCGTAATAATCGCGCGTGGCGGCGTCGTGGTCATCGTGGCTACCGTATGTGACGCCCAGCTGGTCGAACGCCGCCGCCAGAGTGCACAGGTAGCGCGGCACGCGCGGGGCCAATGCCTTGGTGTCATGTAGCAGCCGGATGAAACCGGCCAGATCACGCCCGCCGCGCTTGCCCCAGACCGACAGATTTTCAGGGTCGGTCTTGATCATATCAAGCGCCTCACCCAAGTGATCGTTGAAGATCACATAATCGATCCCGTGGTCACGCACCGCGGCAATCAACTGATCGGCGGTATCCACGGTGAATGTCTCGCACCGTAACTGGATACGCAGATCGGTCAGCGCGCGGGGGCGATAAGTGGCCAGATCCTGCATGAACTGTATGGCAAATTCGGGGCCGCGCGTACCACCTTCCCAAGACCAGCTTTGTGCCATCCATGCGGTGGTGACACCGCTTGATGCAGCATCGCGGTCCACCGATTGCAAACCTATTGCTGCGGGAAACGGGGCAGAAGGGCGGGGTGCAAGGTGCCGTTCAAAGGCGTCGCCATGCAGGTCGATGATCCCCGGCAGCACCAGATAACCCGACAGATCGATCCGCTGGTCAGCACCAGACCCCTGGCCCGACAGGCGTTGCCCGGCGATCCATAGGTCACCCTGCGCTAAAGCGCCGTCAACAAGGGCCTGCGCACCCGAAAGGTGCAACGATTGCGTGCGTGTCATGTGATCTGCTCAATCTGGTGGATTTTCGCCGTTCTAACTGGCTTGTGTGTCATGGATATGACGTTTCAATCGGCGCCAAGCGTCAGTGTCACCTTGTCGCCTGCAAACCACGTCATACCCGCCTCGACCGGCGTGCCGCTGGCATCGACATTGATATTTGTCGTGCGCAGGATCGGTGCGCCTTCGTTGATTTGCAGGTGTAACGCCTGCGTCGCGCTGGCCAGCTTGGCTGTGATCCGCGTGCTGGCGCGGGTGTAATCGGGCACATCGCTTGCACGCAGGGCAGCGGTGACGGACGGATCCCTGCGTAGATAATCCGGCAGATGGGGAAAGCGTGAAGCGGGAAACACCGACCGGAACAGCGCGATCACTTGTCCGTCAGACAGCGACAGCCCTTCATACACATGGACCTGCGCATCGGTGATCTGTAGCGCGTCGCATTCCGCCTTGGTTGCTGTGCGTGTATCCAGCGCCAGCAGCTTTTTCGCCGGACTGCGCCCCGCGGCGCGCAGGTTTTGATGAAATCGCACGCGTTGCCCGATGGGGTAATCCGTGGGCGTGGCGGTGACAAACACCCCCGCACCGCGACGCGCGCGCACCAGACCTTCATCAGCAAGCGCCGCCAGCGCCTGACGCACCGTATGGCGGTTCACACCAAAACGGGCGGCCAGAACAGCCTCGGTCGGCAGCTTATCACCGGGGCGGTGGATGTGGTCGCCAATGTCGTCGCGCAGCGTGTCGCTGATGGCTTTCCAGATCGGGGTGCGGGTCATGTCATGGAAACTTCATACTTGCGGGGATTGGCAGATCAACGGCGTTCGTCTATGATTTGTCTAGTTGTATAGTTCTTGGCGACAGGTGTCTAGATGCAGATGACGGATGAAACCCTAATGGCCCGCAAGGCTTGGCTTGGCCTGCTGGCCAAAGCGCCGGCCAGCGACTTGCAGGCATTGTGGCGCGCATCGGGGCTTGCCCCTGCCCATAGCGTCCTGCGTGCCCCCGAGATTGGGGCCGTCATGGTCCGTGGACGTGCCGGTGCCGTAGGTGCTGCGTTCAATCTGGGCGAGATGTCGGTCACCCGCGCTAGTGTGCGTCTGTCTGACGGTGTCGTCGGGCATGGCTATGTACAAGGGCGCAGCAAAGATCACGCCTTGCAAGCTGCATTGATCGACGCGTTGATGCAGACGGATGCGGCAGGGCAGGTGGAAACTGCGCTTCTGGTACCTTTGCGCGAGGCGAGTGCGCGCCGCAAAGCCGCGCGCGCCGCCAAAGCCGCTGCCACGAAGGTTGATTTCTTCACACTGGTGCGGGGAGAGGATTGATGCAAAATCAATTGCTTGATGGTGGCTTTGGCGCACCGCCTGTGGATGCAGCCAACGCCTTTCGCGCGATCATGACCGCAATGGCGCAGCCGGGTACGATCTGCACTGTCGCGGGGGTCACGCCGCCTGCGCCCTTGTCTGTCGCCGCCGGAGTTGCGTTGCTGACGCTGTGCGACCCCGAAACACCGCTGTTTCTGGCCGCGAGGCAGGACAGCGCAGTGTTGCGCGACTGGATCACCTTTCACTGCGGCGCACCCTTGGTCCCCGCGACGCAGGCGCAGTTTGCGCTTGGGGCATGGGATGATCTGCCGCTTGACGCATTCGCGTTGGGCACTGCCGAATACCCGGACCGGTCTGCCACGCTGATTGTTGAACTGCCGGAGCTGACCAGTACCGGCCCCGTCTTGCGCGGTCCGGGGATCAAGGATCAAGCCCGCCTCTGTCTGCCTGAAATGAAAGTTTTCCAGCGCAACAATGCGCTGTTTCCCTTGGGCCTTGATTTCATCTTTACCTGCGGTGACCGTCTGGCCGCCTTGCCGCGCAGCACGAGGGTTGGCTGATGTATGTCGCTGTCAAAGGGGGCGAACGCGCCATCGACAATGCCCATGCCTGGCTTGCCGAGGAACGGCGTGGCGATGTGGCAGTGCCCGAACTATCGGTTGCGCAGATCCGCGAACAACTGGCGCTGGCCGTCAACCGCGTGATGGCCGAAGGCTCGCTTTACGATCCCGACCTTGCCGCACTTGCGATCAAACAGGCGCGCGGCGATCTGATCGAGGCGATTTTCCTGATCCGCGCCTATCGTACCACCTTGCCGCGTTTCGGCGGGTCGCTGCCGGTGGATACGGGTGCGATGGACTGTGACCGGCGCGTGTCGGCCACGTTCAAAGACGCGCCCGGCGGTCAGGTATTGGGGCCGACGTTTGACTATACCCACCGCCTTCTTGATTTCAAACTCGCCGCTGACGGTGAAGTGCCGCCAGCAAAGCAAAGCGCAACGACACAAGGCCCGACGCCGCATATCATGGGGTTTTTGGACCGCGAAAACCTGATCCAGCCGGAACCTGTCGGCGATGACATCCCTCCCGACTTGACCCGCGCGCCCTTGGAACTGCCCGCCAGCCGCGCGCTACGGCTGCAGGCGCTAACCCGCGCGGATGAAGGGTTCACCCTTGGCATGGCCTATTCCACG
>PUNR01000199.1 GCA_003551805.1 Loktanella sp. | reverse complement strand
TGCTGGACTGGCTGCGCATCATGTCGAACGAACGTTTCCGCCGCTTGCCCGTGGTGGACGATCAGGGCCGGATTAAGGCTGTTTTCACCCAAGGTGATTTCGTCAGCTACACTTGGCCCGATATGATCAGCCAGATGCGCGCGATGGCCAAGGCGCAGTTTGCAGGCAATTTCCACTATATGCTGATCGGCGGCGGGATCGCGCTGTATTCACTGCTGATGGTCATCATTCTTGGGTTTCGCTGAAACCTCCTCCGGGGTCGGCGTCAGCCCGTAGGGGGCTGCAAGGTTCCAGACATGGGCGGGGACCATGTTCTTGATCTTCGCCGGTTCTTCGCGGCGCAGATGCAGGATGGTTTCGGCTGCTTTCATCTCGACCCGAGCGCGGGCAAATTCCAGACCGCGCGGGCCGATCTTGGGCATCAGCCAGCCCATGATCCCGCGCATGAAATCGGGCATACGGCGCAGGGGCAGACCACCTGCGGCGAGGCGTGTGTTCTCGACAAAGCCTTTCACCGCACCGGCCCGTTTGCCGCGTGATCCGGGCGGGGCCAGCGTGACCTCGGCCCCCAAAGCATCCAGCATGGCCTGCCCGCGTGCATTGCGCACGATCAGCCATTGTTCGCCTTCGCCTGCCATGTAGCCCACGGTGATATCGGCCAGACGGTTGGTGTAATCGACGCAGGTCCGGCAAGTGGTGGGAAAGAAATCCGGCGGCAGGTCCGAGATTGGCAGTTTCAGGAACGGGATCAGGCGGTTGGTCCCGTCGGTAAAGCGCAACTCCACATGATAATCGGCGCGGAATTCCAGATAGGTCACGGTGTCGGGCGCGTCGGTCAGGCGGGCCAGAAAGCCGTGGAAATTCTCGGTCGTGGTGTTGTCGGAACAGGGCGTGCCGATGACGTGGATCGCGTCGAACCCCAGTTTCGCCTCGAGCGCGCGCAGGGCGTAGATCTGGCAAGGGATGCCGATGACGGCAATCTTCTTATGCCCGGCAGCGCGGGCCGGTTCCAACAACGCCAGTAACGGCGCGTACCCCATGCGCATACCGCGTGCTTCGGCCATATCTGCCGCAGAGGTGATGATCGCGGGGCGCGGGCGCCAGCGGTCGGCGGGGTCTGCGACCATGGTCAGTACGGCATCGACAGTGCCGGTTTCCAGCAGGCGTTCGGCCAGCCGCGTGGTCAGGCCGGTCCATTGCGCGCCCTTGCGCGCAGGCGTCAGGGCGGCGCGATACATGGCACCGGTGACGCCAAAAAACGGCTCGTCCGCGTTGGCGCCAGCTTGACGGCCATGCACCTGCTGTTCCATCGCGGGGTAGTCGGGTTTGATGAACTGGCAGGCGGTCCCGCAGGCGCTGGCATCGGCCATGCGCGACACCCCGCAATCAGTGCAAAGACCGCGCGGGGCGGGGTTGGCGAAATCGGGTGTGGTCACTGTCATGGGGGCGACCTTACCCCGCCATAGGGCACTGTCCAGTTTGATTTACACTTTGGCTGTTTCCGCGCGCCCCCTTTTCCTTGGGTGCTTGACACGGTAAGAGGCCGGGATCGCAATCAAGGAGCCAATCAAATGGGCTATCGAATCGCCGTTGTCGGCGCCACGGGCAACGTGGGCCGCGAAATGCTGAATATCCTCCACGAACGGACTTTTCCGGTGGACGAAATCGTCGCACTCGCCAGCCGCAAATCGCTGGGAACCGAGATCAGCTTTGGCGACAAGACCCTTAAGACCAAAGACCTTGATACGTTTGATTTTACCGGCTGGGATATGGCGCTGTTCGCCATCGGCGGTGAAGCGACCAAGATTTATGCCCCCAAGGCCGCCAAGGCGGGCTGTGTAGTCATCGATAATTCGTCGCTTTATCGCTATGACGCCGATGTGCCGTTGATCGTGCCAGAGGTGAATGCCGATGCGATCCACGGCTATTCCAAGAAAAACATCATCGCGAACCCCAATTGTTCGACCGCGCAGATGGTTGTGGCGCTGAAGCCATTGCACGACCGCGCGCGGATCAAGCGGGTGGTGGTCAGCACCTATCAATCCGTGTCGGGTGCCGGCAAGGAAGGCATTGATGAACTTTGGGACCAGACCAAAAGCATCTACAACCCCACCGACAGCAAGCCGCCACGCAAATTCCCAAAGCAGATCGCGTTCAACGTGATCCCGCATATCGACGTGTTTCTGGACGACGGGTCGACCAAGGAAGAATGGAAAATGGTCGCCGAGACCAAGAAGATCCTTGATTCCAAGATCAAGGTCACGGCCACCTGCGTGCGGGTGCCGGTCTTTGTCGGCCATTCCGAAGCGATCAATATCGAGTTCGAGGATTTTCTGGACGAACACGAAGCCCGCGACATCTTGCGTGAAGCGCCCGGCATCATGGTGATCGACAAGCGCGAAGACGGTGGTTACGTCACGCCGATCGAATGTGTCGGCGATTACGCGACCTTTATCAGCCGCATCCGGCAGGACAGCACGATTGATAACGGTCTGAACCTGTGGTGCGTGTCCGACAACCTGCGCAAGGGCGCTGCCCTGAACGCGGTACAGATCGCCGAAGTTCTGGGGCGTGAATGTCTGAAAAAGGGCTGAAACCCGCCTGAACCGCATTGAAAGAGGCGCCTTTCCAGCGCCTCTTTTTTTGTGCGAAAATTTCCGCTGATGGGTGATGTCCTTTGGTGCGACAATCCGTCCCGCCCTGTATACGACATCCGAACAATCAGGAGACGCCACATGTTCCGCCTTTTTCTGTCCACCAGCATGATCGCTCTTTCCGCCCCCGCGTTTGCCGACACGATTACCGGACAGGCCCGTGTGGACAGCGTTACGATCTACCCCGGCCTTGCCACTGTGACGCGGCAGGTCACGCTTGATCTGCCGCAGGGCCAGCACGAGATTGTGATTCCCGGTCTGCCGCAGAACCTCGGGTCTGACGGGCTGCGCATTGCGGCACCGGGGCAGGTGCGTGTGGGTGCGGTCAACCTTGCCTTTGACCGGCTACCGGTGACGCCGGACCAGTCCAGCCCCGCAGTACAGGCCGCACGCGCCGAGGTGGAGCGTCTGGAAGAGGTTCTGCGCACGCGCGATGTGGCGATTGCAGAAATCCGTTTGCGCGTGCAGGCAGCCGAGGACCAGATCGCGTTTCTGCAAAGCCTGAGCAAGGCCAGCGCAGGCGAGACGCTGACCACAGCGACCATCACCGATATTCAGGATTTGGCGCAGATGGTCGGTGCAGAAACGCTGACGCTGCGAACCACCGCCTTTGCCGCCGAACAAGAGGCGCAGGCAGCGATCCGTGCGCGTCAGGATGACATTGACGCGCTGGACGACGCGCGCCGCGCGTTGGAGGCTTTGCTGGCACCGGAGGAGCAGGGGTCCGTCCTGACCTTCACGGTCGAGGCGTCCGAGGCTGGCGAGGTCACGCTGGACATCAATACCACTGAAAACCTTGCCAATTGGTCGCCGGTTTACGACATGCGCCTGACGACGGGTGATGATGCACGGGTGGATATCGACCGTGCCGTCGTGGTCAGTCAGGCGACGGGGCAGGACTGGACCGATGTGCAGTTGATCCTGTCCACCGCACGCCCCGGCGAACAGATCGCGCCGGGCGGTGCCTGGGCACAATTGCGGCGGATTATTTCGCAGGCCGATCTGGACCGCGAAAACGCCAATGCGATGGGGGCGGCAGATATGTTGACCCTGCAACGCGGCGCGCCGGTCTTTTCCTCGCCCATGCTGGAATCCTCTCCGGTCACTGCCAAGGCAGATTTTAGCGGCGCTGCGGTGACCTATGTCTACCCGACCCGCGTGACGATCCGGAACGGGGTCGAGGATCTGCGCCTGCCACTGGACGAGCTGACCTTTGCCGCCGATATCTGGGCCGAGGCGACGCCGATGTCGGACGCCAACGCGTACCGGATGGCAGAATTTATCAACAGCAGCGATGAAATCCTGCTGCCCGGTCCGGTGATGGTGCAGGCCGATGGCACAATGGTTGGTTTCAGCTATCTGCCGCTTTTGGCGGCGGGGGCCGAGATGGATATGGGCTTTGGTCCGCTGGACGGTTTGCGCCTGACGCGGATCACACCGAACCGGTCCGAAGGCGATGTCGGGATATTCTCTTCCGCCACACAACTGGTTGAACAGACGATCCTGACGGTGGAAAACCTGACCGGACAGGATTGGGATGTGCTGCTGCGCGATGCGATCCCCTATTCCGAACAGGACGATCTGGAGGTGTCCTTGACCGCCGGCCCCGCCGTGACGCGCCGCGATCCTGAAGGTCAGCGCGGCATTGTCGAATGGGATCTGTCGGTGCCCGCAGGCGACAAGCAAGAGGTGACGATGGAATACACGCTGCGCTGGCCCAGCGGATTTGTGCTGCGTTAACTGCGGTCTGACGGTGCGGGCAGGTCAAGCTGCCCTTGCACATAATCAATCTTGGGCGTGCGAAACCGCATCGCCGCCCAAGCGCCGATCAGCCTGATGAAAAACCGTGCCGAATGCGTCTTGAGGTTGGGGACGTCATCCGGCAGCCCTGCGCGGTCTACCAGATCGCTGGTCATGGTGCGCATCTGCAGGGGGGGCAGGGTGCCCGCCGGCCACAGATTTCCGTAAAGATCGATCCAATGGCCTTGGGTGAAATCCAGAAACATCGGCGTGTTGCAGCAGGCCGCTATCACGCGGCGGGTCTTGGTGGTGCCGGTCAGCCGAAATTCGCGCAGGTTTTCGGCCCCTTGCGTGCAGCGGACCCTGTCCTTGCGATACATTTCCATGCGCGTGCCGCCGCTGGATTCGCGGATTGGCGTGGCATCCGGCAATTGATCCATCATGCTGGCCGCTGTCCGGCACGATGTGCAAAGGCATTCAACGCTTAGGATTGGCGGGTTTGTTGCCTCTATCACGGTGGCACCGCAATTGCAGGACAGGGGGATTGTCTGTGTCATAGCGATCCTGCCGATATCGTATAGGGTTCGGGCAGGATGCTAGGCGGTCGGCATCTGTGATGCACGCCATTTGTGGCTAGATCGGGATCGCGGTTTCATCCTTTGCCGTGCGGATCACCATCATCGTAAAGAACCGTGCGACATTGGTCTGGTCACGGAACAGCCTGTCACAAAGTGCGTCGAATTCTTCCATATCCCTCAGCGACAGGACCAGCACGACATCGGTTTCGCCGGTGACGGCATAGGCTTGGGATACCGCAGGCTCTGCCGTGGCAAGGTCAAGGAACCGGCGCATATGCTGGTCGCCGTGCAATTTCAGTTCGACGGTGACCATGGCTTTCAGCACCCGCCCTGTCTTGGACGGGTTCAACCGTGCGACGATCCGGTCGATGATCCCCGCTTTGCGCAAGCGTCTGACGCGGCGCAGGCAGCTTGATGGCGACAGCCCGACAGCATCGGCCAGATCAACATTGGTGCGCGAGGCATCGTGTTGCAGCAGGTTCAACAGCTTGCGGTCAATCCGGTCCATAGGGGGCGATTCCTTTGTGGACGAGTTTGCAATAATATTGCATCTATCCGCAATCATTGACCACAAATGCGACGCTGAACGGGTTAGCAGGGCGGTACAACCTGACCGGAGACACCGATGCAATCCCTTGATTCTGCCCTACAAAAAACCCGCGACACATTCATGATCTATTGGTTGCTGGTCCGCATCATCGTGCCGATCACCATCGCGACCGAAGTGTTATCGCGGCTGGGTGTGATCGACGCGGTTGCCCCCGCTTTCGCGCCGGTGATGGCGCTGGTGGGGCTGCCACCGGAACTGGGGTTGGCATGGCTTAGCGGGATGCTGGTGGGGATCTGGGGGGCGGTGGCGCTGGTGTTCGTGCTGGTGCCGATGGACACGCTTAGCGTGGCCGATGTGACGGTGTTTTCGGCGCTGTTGCTGTTTGCGCACGGCTTGCCTGTAGAACAGAAGATCATTCAAAAAGCGGGGCCGCGGATGGTTGTCACCACCTTGCTGCGCGTCTTGGGCGGGGTGATCTATGCGTTGATCCTGCATCAGGTTCTAGCGGCGACCGGCTGGCTGGCGCAGCCGGTCAATCCGGCTTGGGTGCCGACGGCGCAAACGCTGGCGTGGTCTGCGTTCTTTTGGCAATTGGGCGTGATGATGGTCTGGATGCTGGTGATCCTGCTGGCGCTGTCATGGGGGCTGGAATTGCTGAAGGTCACGGGCATTCTGGCGCTGCTGATGCAGGCACTGGCCCCAGTGTTGCGCCTTGCCGGAATCAAGGGCGAGGCGGGGCACCTGACCGCGGTGGGGCTGTTTTTGGGTATCTCTTATGGTGGCGGCTTGCTGATCCGCGAGGCGCGGTCGGGATCAGTGTCCCCCCGCCAAGTGTTTTTATCCTGCATCTTCATGGGCTTTGCACATAGCATTATCGAGGACACACTGGTCGTCATGGCGATTGGTGCGGACATCAGCGGCGTTCTGTTTGGCCGGCTGGTTTTTGCCGTGGTGGCGACGGCAGGTGTGGCTGTGCTGATCCGGTCGATGTCCGATGCCGCCTTTTTCCGCTGGGTGCATCTGCCCGTCAAAGGGGATTTAGGGCGTTGATCCACGCGGTCTGATCGGTGATGATCGCATCTGTAACAATTGCCTGTTTTGTTGAAAGAAAGTCCTGTTGATGATCCGTGCCCATCTGGCGACTTTCCCGATCCGGTCCGGTATTCTGATGCAAACGGTGCAATCGATCCTGCCGCAGGTCGACCGCTTGTTCATCTGTCTGAACGACTATGACCATGTGCCCGAGGAACTGGTGCAAGAACCCAAGATCGAGGCGATGATCCCCGACCGCGACCTGAAGGATGCGGGCAAGTTTGCCTTTGTGCCGGAGCCAGACGATCTGGTTTTCACCATTGACGACGATATCCTTTACCCGCCGGATTATGTCAGCAAGACGCTTGCCATGTTCAAACGGCTGGACCCGCAACATCATGTTCTGGGGCATCTGGGCCATGCATGGCTAGCCAAAACGCCGGGTGGTCCGATGGGGTGGCAAAACTGG
>PUNR01000252.1 GCA_003551805.1 Loktanella sp. | reverse complement strand
TAATAGCCCATCAGTATAACGCAAACCAATGATTGACCGCGGATATATCCCGACAGCGTGGTGTCGATATCCTTCGCCAGCTTGCGCAAGGTAGGCGCACTCGGGCGCGGTAACAGATTATCCACGGATCTGATCAGTTTCGGAAAATCAATCAGCAGATAAATCGTGACCACGGGCATCACCACCCAGAACAGCACGAAGGAAATGACACCCGAAACGCCCTGCGCCAGCATCCCTGCCTGACTGGCAAAACTGTCGCGCAGCCAGTCAACCACGCCTTCGGGTTCAATCTCTGCGTCCTGAACAGGTTCGCTTAGCTCATCCGGCAGGACTTCTTCGACCTGGCTTTGCGCCTCTTCAAGGCTACCCGGCAAGGTTTCGATCAGTTCCGATGCCTGCGACACCGCCAAAGGCACCAGCGTACCGACAATCGCGATCAACGTACCAAAGCTGACAAAGGCCACCAAAAGTGCCGCCCAGACACGTGGCATACCCCGCGATACCAGTTTGCGGACAATCGGATCGAGGAAATAGGCCAGCACCATGGCGAACACAAATGGCAGCAGCATCGGGGACAAGAGCCACAACAACACCCCCGCCAAAGCCGCCAATCCGGCCCAAGCGAAGACCTTCCAATAAATTGACATGGCATTATCCTTCATGGCATCTTAGCAGCTTGTCACGAAAACAACGGGAAACAGGGTAAAGGCGGTCGCAGCCAGACCAATCCAGACGCCCAGTCGTGGCAAGTAATGTGTTAGCTCGCCGCCGTGCGGCAAGGCGCGGTACAACGGCACAAATGCCGCAAGACCTAAGACCCAGACGACGATCAGCATCCAGCGTGCGCCAAGTCCCAGCCCTTCCGGTCCTGCCACACCTGCACAGACAACCCCGTGCAGGGCATACACAATCGAAAACATCACCGCCCAAAGCGTTGGACCGGCCAGTGTCAGGAACAGCCATCTCATGCAAACACCTGTGCCAGCAGGATTGCGATTGCAATCAAGGTAGTGGCGGTGGTGAAGCTTTGCCATTTGCGCCATCCCGGATATCCGCCATGGATTTGGGCAGTAATCTCGCCCCTGCGATACTGGTCCGCGACGAATGCAGCCATGCCTGCGGCCACGATGACATGCAGCGCGACATAACCCGCCACCGCTGCGCGCAGGGCGTCGCGGGCGTGGACGGTAGGGTCGTCCATCTGGGTCAGCGCCAGCCACGTCAGCACGACAAGCGCGACGATGTTCAGAACGACACCCAATTGCGCCGTCCCGCGTCCGACACCTGTGGCGATCCATGCGGCAATCATCATCACGACACCGATCACCCCAAGCGCCACCAGCGACGCCATCGTGTGTGCCCCTGCGGGCGGTGCTGCGGGCCCTTGTGTGACCACCGACAAGAACGCCAACCCAAAGATCAATGACGCGAACAATGTGCCATCTGCAACCAACAGCGCGTTAAGCCCGCTTTGTGCAAGGCTTTGGCGGGCGTGGTGATGCACAGGCAGCGACGTGCCCGGTGCAATTTCGATGGGACGTAGATCACCTGACGGTGCCATGGCCCGCACCCAGACCCAGATCAGCGCGGCAACGGGCAGCAGGGCAAAAGCGGCCAGCAGATACAGGCTTGCCAGCATCAGCAGCACGAACACCCCGATAGAGGCCGACAGGACCAGCGGTAGCGCGGTGTTGCCCGGCAGGATGGCGACGTGGTCGGGTTCTGCATTTATGGCGCGGGTGACAAGAAACTCGCGCCTTCCACGGGGGGCACCGGGAAGGGCTCCTTCACCGCGCGCAAGTGGCAAGATCACATCTCGTGCTGGCTTGTCCAGGTCGCGCAGCGTCGGAAGCGAGGCGTAGTTATAGTTTGGTGACGGCAACGGCATCGCCCAGTCCAGTGTCGGCGCCTCCCAAGGATCGCGGCTTTCGCGTTTGCCAAGGAAAATCTGCAACAGCAGATCCAGCGCAAACATTGCAAAGCCGATCGTCAGCACAAAGCTGAAGATCGAACTGGTCAGGTTCAGCCACACCCATTCGGGGTTGTCAGGGTAAATATCAATCCGGCGCGGCATTCCCATAAGGCCGGTCAGGTGCATGATAAAGAACGTCCCGTGAAAGCCGACCACGATGACCCAGAACGCTGTCTCGCCTAACCCTTTGATCCTGCGTCTGCCGGTGATCAGTGGCATCCAATAGGTCACAGCCGCCATCATGGGGAAGACAAAGCCGCCGATCAGCACATAATGCAGGTGTGCGGTGACAAAGGCGGTGTCATGCGCTTGCCAGTTGAACGGCACGATCGCCAGCATCACGCCTGTCAGCCCGCCCATCACGAAAGTCAGGAAAAAGCCCAAAATGTGATACATCGGCAGGTGCAACTGTGGCTGACCTTTCCACATCGTGCCGATCCACGCAAAAACCTGCACCGCTGTCGGCACCGCCACAAGCACGGAAGCGGCAGAGAAGAACGCCAGCGCCATATGCGGGATCCCGACGGTGAACATGTGATGCACCCAAAGCCCGAAGGACAGGAACACCAGCCCCAGCACCGCTGCGACAATCGCACCATAGCCAAGGATTTTCGTCCGGCACATCACCGGAATAATCATCGACATCACCCCGGCGGCAGGCAGAAAGATGATATAGACCTCGGGATGGCCAAACAGCCAGAACAGGTGCTGCCACAACAGCGGATCACCGCCGCGTGTCGGGTCAAAGAACGGCCAGCCAAAGGCACGTTCCAGTTCCAGCAGCACCGACCCTGCAATCAATGGCGGAAAGCCGACCAGCATCATCGCGCTGGTGCCAAGCATATACCATGCAAACAGCGGCATTTCCGTCAGCTTCATACCCGGCGCGCGCTGGCGCAGGATTGTCACCGTAATCTCCACCGCCGCCGCAATCGCCGAGATTTCGACAAAGGTCACACCCAGCAGCCAGACATCGGCGTTGATGCCGGGGCTGTGAACGGCACTGGCCAGTGGCGTATACATAAACCACCCGTCGCGTGGTGCGACACCGAACAGCAATGCCGTTAGCATGATCAGCCCGCCGAACAGATAGCACCAATAGCCTAGCGATGTCAGCCGCGGAAAGGCCATGTCGCGGGTGCCCAGCATCTTGGGCAAAAGCCAGATCGCCAGCCCTTCAAGCATGGGAATGGCGAAGAGGAACATCATGATGCTGCCATGCATCGTGAATATCTGGTTATAGATCTCGGTGTCGAGGAATGCGCCCTGATGGGTCGCCAGTTGCGCCCGGATCAGCATCGACAGGATGCCACCGATTGCGAAGAATACAAAAGCTGTCGCCATAAACCGCAGGCCCAGCGTGGTGTGGCTGACGGCGGTGATCTGGCCCCAGAACCCCTTGTCGTTGGCCCAAACGCGGCCCAATTCGCGATGCAGATGCAGCGCGCGTTGTGGCGGGTTGCGCGGGATGCTGTTTGTCGTGGCGCGATCTTCGGCGGCGTCGAAACTGGTGATATCGGTCATTGCTCTGCCTCGTTCAGATCAGGCGGCCAATTGGCATGAGCCTGCACAGAAAACCGCATACCAGCGTGGTTCAGCCCACAAAATTCAGCACAAAGCCCGTCATATTCGCCCGCTTCATCGGCCTGAATGCGTGTGCGGTTGGTGCGGCCGGGGATGGCGTCCATCTTGCCCGCCAGACGGGGTACCCAGAAGGAATGGATCACATCCTCGGAGGTAATCAACACATCGACAGGGACACCGACGGGAATATGCAAAAGATCGTTGCTTTCGACGGCAGTGCCATCGGCGGCTTCATGGCTGAATTCCCAGCCCCATTGAAAGGCATGGGCACGCACGACCACTGCGTCATCATCGCGCGGCTGGATGCGTTCACCTACCCAAAGCCCTGCCGCCAGCAAAGCTGTCAACACAGTCAGCGAAAACCACAACCCCATGCCATGCGTCCAGACGCGGCTGCCGGTGTCTTTCGGGCGCCCAAATGCCACGACAAGCAGCACCACCATCAGCACCGTGATCAATGTGGCCCCCGCGAGCATGACCCACCACAACCATGCGATATCTGCCGCGACCGGACCGGCAGGTGCCAGTGTTGACAGGCCCGTGTCGCATCCTGCCAACAGCGCAAACGCGATAAAAGCTGATGCACCCCTCATAGCGGGTCCCAACGTGCAGGCAGTTGGTTGCCGCGTGGTTCCAGCAGGAAGTCAGGAAAAAGTGCAGCCAGATCGGACAGGTCAGGCTTGGCCAGCACCAGCCAAAGGACAATCCCGATCAGCGGTAACAGCACCAACAGCGACAGCGCGACGGGTGGCATGTGGTAGTTGCCGCGCCCTTCGCCCGCATGAACGATCAGAAAACCCAGCCATGCATGCAGCAAAACCATGCCTGCCACCGCCATCAGCTTGGCCATCATCCACACATCAAGGATTTCCAGCGCAAAGATCAGAATGGTTCCTGCCGCAACCGCGATCACGGCGGCTGGCGTGACGACCAGCGTGTAGCTGTAATGGGTCAGCCATCGGAATTCGGTAAAGCCTGACTGTGTTTTCAGGTCGCCCCGACGACCGTAAATCTGCATCAGAACAGGCAGCAGGATCAGTCCGGCACACCAGATCGCCAGTGCCGTGATATGCAGCGACTTGATAATAGCGATCATGTGCGCAGCTCTTTGGCGAACAAGCGCCATGCCAGCATCGCAGCGACCGCAGCCACCGGTAGCATCCCCGGTACCCACATAATCAGCCCCGCAAGTTGCTGATCTTCCAGCGCTGTCAGGCCAAAACGTTCGGCATGTGCAAGGTGTTCAAGGTAAAACGGGCTTTGCGCAAAGGTCAAAAGCGCGCCCAAAAGGCCCATTTGCCCTACCAGCGTAATCAGCCAGACAACCGCGTTATGATCGCGTTCGCGCATCACAGCAGACCAGAACGCCCATGCAGGGATGATCAAGGCAGCCTGCAAAGCCCAGTAAACAAAACCCGATTCCCATGCTGCGCTGTAAGCCGCCGGAACATGCCACAGCCACAACACTGCCGAAAGTGTTGCAAAAGCGGGCAGGATGGGCGCTTTGCGCCACGGAAAAGCGACTGCCAGCGCAGGTGCGAGCACCCCGAATACAACAAGGTGGTGGACTGTGCGGGCGGAAAACAATGCGACGCTCATCGCGCAAAGGGGGGAAACAAAAGCAACCACAGCCGCAGCACCCGCAAGGCCAAAGGCGTTCGTGCGCTGCCTTTCAGCACCCTTCAAAACAAAAGCACCCCAAACCGCCATCACGGTCAGGGCGATCAAAAGCAAAGGGTCAAGGTTCCATGCCCAAAACCACTGGGCAGGGTCTGGCGCGGGTCCGCAATAAGGCATGTTGTTCTGCATAACTGTCCAACGTTTACCACGTAACGCCGCACGGCAAGGGTGAGTTCCCTTGCCGTGCTGGATTTATTTTGGAACCGGGGTCGCTGGCCACATGCCAGCACCCGCGGTGCGCCCGGTGTGTTTAGAAAACACCCAGAAGAAACAAAAGAATAATCACAGGAATCGGAATACCGATCAACCAAAGAAGAATACCGCGCATGTCATTTCCCTTTCATCTTTTAAACTATCCAGTGTCGTTATGGTTATCCAACGCAGTGATCACGAAAACGTTCCCCATAAAAACACAAAAGGCCCGCCAAATTGGCGGGCCTTCGTTCGATAAATACTGGTTGATTAGCCTTCGTATTCAGGCAGGTTTTCCAGCTGTTCTTGTGTCATGGAAACACGGGCGCGAACATTGTCGTCCTCTGGGTTCCACATTACGTCAACATCATCGATGTCGATCGCAACAGTGTACGAACCAAGGCCAAGGAAACCGCCAACATCCATCACGGCATGTGTGATGGCACCGTCTTCGCCAAGAACCAGATCATCGACATTCGCGATGTTTTCGCCTTGGGCGTCATAGACGTCGGCACCCAACACGCGTTCCGCTGTCATTTCAGCGGCTGGCATTGGCGCATAGCCGTCCATTGCTGTGTCGGTACCCTGCGAAACACCTTCGGTGCCTACTGCAGTGTTGCCGTCCATGGCGGTCGCGTTGGCGTCATCGCCGTAGCTGCGCTGGGTAAAGCCGGTGGACAGCTGCTCTGCGTCCCACTCTGGCAGGTTTTCCAGCGCTTCTTGCGACATCGTCGCAACAACGAAGAAATCATCGATGTCTTCAGGGTTGCTGTCGTCGGTCACAAAATACAGGTCGTCCAAGTCGACCATCACGCTGCGTGCGCCCAGCCCAAGGAAGCCACCAACGTCAATGATCACACCGCGCAGTTCGCCGTCCTGCGTCAGCACAACATCGTCGATGTTGCCTACATCATTCCAGCTGTCACGGCCGGATGCGAACGTTTCGTTGCTTTCCCAGCGCATGCTTGTGCGCTGCTGCGCGGTCAAGTCACCGGACTGGCGTGTTTCAGCCAAAGCGCGTGTTTCATCGGTGTCGAGCGTATAAAGGCTTTTGCCGGTGAAATCGCTTACCAGAAACGCGGGGACGATCATGCCCGCCTCAGCGGTTGCGGCACCGTTTTCCATTGTTGCGGTCTGTGCATGTGCAACGCCCATGGATGTTGCAGCGACAAGTGCGGTCGTCAGCATAAGATTTTTCATTTCGAACTCCTATTAGATTGGCCATCGTGTGGCTCTGGTAATGAAACGTCGAAAAGCTGGGGCAGTTCCAAAAATAAAAAATTAATTGCGATATTTTGTCTCATGCCAAAAAATGAAAACCCCGCCTTTATGGGCGGGGTTTGCTACATTCTTTAGTTGAAATAATCAGCGCCGTTCGCGCGACCGTTCCCTTGACGGCTTGTCGCCGACGTCATCAAAGGCGCCCGATGGTGCTTGATCTTCGTGTTCGATCTTTTGCATCCCTAGGTCAGGTGTCTTGTCAGTGGGATAAGACACCGGTTTCGCGTTCTTCTCTTTCGTCTCCAGCGCGGCTTTCGAAAGTTCTTCCTGGGTTGGTGCGTCTTTTTTGGTGTCTTTGGTCATGGTCTTACCTTTCGGTTAGCGGGATTG
>PUNR01000188.1 GCA_003551805.1 Loktanella sp. | reverse complement strand
GCTGAAAGTGCCGCTGAAAGACCTGACTTGGCATTTCGTCAGCAACCATGTGACCGATATCTTCACCGCGTCCGAGGCGGAAATCATCGCCGCGATGAAACTGACTTGGGAACGGATGAAGATCGTGATGGAGCCAAGCTGCGCTGTGCCACTGGCCACGATCATCAAGAACCGCGATTTTTTCAAAGGCAAGCGTGTCGGTGTCATCATCACCGGCGGCAATGTCGATCTTGATAAACTGCCTTGGATGTAAGGCGTAGGGAGGACACTATGAACGATATGAGCAACCTGAAGAACCTCGAGGTCGGCTACGACATCCCCGCCCTGCCCGGCATGGACGAGGCCGATATCCAGACCCCCTGTCTGGTGCTGGATTTGGACGCGCTGGAACGCAACATCAAGAAAATGGGCGATTTTGCCAAATCCCACGGCATGCGCCACCGCGTGCATGGCAAGATGCACAAATCCGTCGATGTGGCCTTGTTGCAGGAAAGACTGGGCGGGTCGGTCGGCGTCTGCTGCCAGAAAGTGTCAGAGGCCGAGGTGTTCGCCCGTGGCGGCATCAAGGACGTGCTGGTCAGCAATCAGGTCCGCCATCCCGCCAAGATCGACCGTCTGGCCCGTATCCCCAAGCTCGGCGCGCGGGCGATCTGCTGCGTCGATGACATCGACAATGTGGCCGATCTGTCGGCGGCGGCAGTCAAGCACGGCACGCAGATCGAATGTCTGGTCGAAATCGACGTGGGTGCGGGCCGCTGCGGGGTGCAATATGGCGCGCCGGTGGTGGAACTCGCCAAGGCGATCAACGCCGCACCGGGGCTGAAATATGCAGGCATTCAGGCCTATCAGGGGGCGATGCAGCATCTGGACAGCTACGATGAACGGCAGGCCAAGACGCAGATCGCCATCGATCAGGTGCGCGAAACGCTGGACCTGCTGAAGGCCGAAGGTATCGAGAGCGACATCGTCGGCGGTGGTGGTACGGGGTCATACTACTTTGAAAGCGCGTCTGGTGTGTTCAACGAACTGCAATGCGGGTCTTATGCGTTCATGGATGCCGATTACGGCCGCATCCTTGATAAGGACGGCAAGCGGATCGACAAAGGCGAATGGGAAAATGCGCTGTTCATCCTGACCTCGGTGATGAGCCATGCCAAGGCGGACAAGGCCATCGTCGATGCAGGGCTGAAGGTGCAGTCGGTCGATAGCGGCCTGCCGCTGATCTATGGCCGCGATGATGTGACTTACGTCAAATGTTCCGATGAACATGGCGTTGTCGCAGACCCGGACGGTGTGTTGAAGGTCAACGACCGCCTGAAACTGGTGCCCGGCCATTGCGACCCGACCTGCAACGTCCACGACTGGTATGTCGGGGTGCGCAGCGGCAAGGTCGAGGTGGTCTGGCCTGTCTCCGCGCGTGGGAAGGCCTACTGACGTAGGCTGCCTCCCGGCGGGGAGTATTTTTGGAAATAAGAAGCGGGGGGCGCCATGATTATTGTGCCAGAGCGTGAAATTGCGGGGCTATTGGGCCCTGCGGATGCTTACAAAGCGGTGGAGGCGGTTTTTGGAGCCATGGCAGCGGGGCGGGCCGTAAATTTCCCCGTGATCCGCGAGGCGATTGGCCATGCCGATGCGCTTTACGGGTTCAAGTCGGGCTTTGACCGCGACGGGTTGGCGCTGGGTTTGAAATCGGGGGGGTATTGGCCGGGCAATGCGGCCAAAGGCCTGACGAATCACCAATCCAGCGTGTTTTTGTTTGACGCTGATACCGGGCAATGTCGCGCAATTGTCGGGGGCAATCTGTTGACGGCCTTGCGCACGGCGGCGGCGTCGGCGGTGTCGATCAACTATCTGGCGCGCAAGGATGCAAAGGTGCTGGGAATCGTGGGCGCAGGGCATCAGTCGGTGTTTCAGCTGCGCGCCGCTTTGGCGCAGCGCGCGTTCGAACGGATCGTGGCGTGGAACCGTGACCCCGCAAAACTGGCACGGCTGGCAGATGTGGCAGGCGAACTGAAGATACCGTTTCAGGCGGTCAGCCTGCCAGAACTGGGCGCCATGGCGGATGTGATCATCACCATTGTTTCGGCGCATGTCCCTTTGGTGCTCGATAACCATATCCGCCCCGGCACGCATATCGCCTGTATGGGGACGGACACCAAGGGCAAGCAGGAAATAGATGCCGCAATCTTTGGCCATGCAACTGTGTTCACGGACGAGATCGCCCAGTCGATCAGCATCGGTGAGGCGCAGCATGCCATTGCAGCAGGGATCATCAAGCAAGCCGATATTCATCAGTTAGGCGCGGTGATTAACGGCAAACACCCGGGCCGCACCAGCGATAGCGAGATCACAATTTTTGACGGCACCGGCGTCGGATTGCAGGACCTTGCTGTCGCATCATCGGTGGTCGATCTGGCGCTTGCCCGCGGCGTCGCGACCAAGGTCGATTTTTAGGCTGCAACAATCCGGTATGGCGTGGGAAAATAATGTTCTTCCAGATTGGGCCCCTCACCGATCCGGTCGATCACCGCAAACAAGCCGGGCCCTGAAAGCGGTGTCAGCACGCCGTGCCACGTGCCACGGTGGAAATTGACACCTTCCCCCGGCGCTGTCAGAAACGCCTGTGGCACCAGATCATTCCGCGCGACCACGACCAGAAAACTGTCCATGCTCAGCGGGATGAAGGCCTGGCTTCCCAAAGGATGCCGTTCGATCATATCAAGCTGATAGGGCAGTTGCCGCAGTCTGGACCGGAACATGCTGATGCCTACACGGCCACCTGTGACATGCACGCGCGCACGGTCGTGAAACCGGCCACACAATCCGGCGTTAATCATCCTGTCGGGCGCGCCGTCACAGTTAAGCACATCACCGAACGGGGCAAAGGCCGCGGCGGTCAGCGGTTGGGCGTGTATTTCCTTCATCGTGGCAGCATCCCCCGCAGCCGGTGCAGCGCGATCCGTTCGACCTGATCACAAGCCGCGGCCAATTCTGTCGCGCGATCATTTTGCAGCCTAGTCGCAAAGGCGGCCAAGATCGACGCCTTGTCATGGTCGCGCACGGCGATGATGAAGGGAAAGCCGAATTTTGCCGTGTAGGCGGCATTTTGCGCCTCGAATGCTGTGCGTTCGGCATCTGTCAGCGCATCCAGACCTGCGCTGGCTTGTTCAGCAGTGCTGTCTGCCGTCAGGCGCTTGGCTGCCGCCAGCTTGCCAGCCAGATCGGGGTGGGCGTTCAGAACATCCAATCGCGCGTCATCCCCCGCTGACCGGAAAACGCGGCACAGCGCATTGTGCAGGCCAATGGCAGTATCATGCGCCGGCCCCAGTTCCAGCCTGTGCGCACCTTTGGCGATCCATGGCGAATGTTCGAAAACGCCACCATAAGTCGCGACAAAGCTGTCGCAGTCAATCTGTGAGGGACGATCGAACCGCTGATGCGGATGCTGTGCCGCCCAGTGGTCGGCGATCTGTTCACGGGTGGCGAACCAGACTCCCTCGTGGTTTTGCGCGTAGTCAATGAATTGCCGCAATGCCTCTGCCCGTCCGGGCCTGCCGATCAGACGGCAATGCAGGCCGATCGACATCATCCGCCCACCTTCACGGTAAAGCGTGTCAAAGCTGGCCTTGAGGTAATCCAGAAACTGCGCGCCCGCGTTGAACCCCTGCGGTGTCGCGAAACGCATGTCATTGGCATCCAGCGTATAGGGCACGATCAGTTGGTCATGTCGGCCAAATTCCACCCAATATGGCAGATCATCGGCGTAACTGTCGGCGACATAGGCGAATTGCCCCGTCTCGGCGGCAAGGCGCACCGTGTTGACCGAACAACGCCCTGTATACCAGCCGCGCGGCGGGCTGCCTGTGACCTCGGTGTGCAGGCGGATCGCCTCTGCCATATCGGCACGTTCGACATCTTCGGGCGTGTCTTTATATTCGATCCATTTCAAACCGTGGCTGGCTATTTCCCATCCTGCGGCCTGCATCGCGGCGACCTGTTCGGGGGCGCGGGCAAGGGCAGTGGCAACGCCGTAAACCGTCACAGGCAAGCCCGCCAGCATCCGGTGCAAGCGCCAGAAACCGGCACGCGCGCCGTATTCATAGATGCTTTCCATGTTCCAGTGCCGCTGGCCGGGCCATGCCGCGGCACCGACGATTTCGGACAAGAACGCCTCTGACGCGGGATCACCGTGCAGGATGTTGTTTTCGCCGCCTTCCTCGTAGTTCAGCACGATCTGCACGGCGATACGCGCAGCCCCGGGCCAGTTGGCGGCAGGGGGGTGGGCACCGTATCCTGTCATGTCGCGTGGGTATCGTTGCACTTTTGGACTCCTGCGGGATTTACACAGGCTTTGTGCCGGATCAGCGGGCAGTTTTGCAAGCGGACAATCGGAACCAGCGAAAGGTCACTTTTCCGCTGGCGCCCAAGCGCACATAGCGACAAGATCGGGTGCCAGCAGTAAGAGGGAACGGTCAATGTATGATGTAGCGATCTTGTGGGAATGGCTGTCGTTCGCGGTGCGCTGGCTGCATGTCATCACCGCCATCGCATGGATCGGGTCGTCGTTCTATTTTATCGCGCTGGATCTGTCTCTGAACCGCAACATCCCCGGGCCCGCCGATGGCGAAGAATGGCAGGTTCACGGTGGCGGGTTCTATCACATCCAGAAATATCTGGTCGCCCCCGATGCCATGCCCGACCATCTGACGTGGTTCAAATGGGAAAGCTATGCAACGTGGTTGTCAGGTGCAGCCCTGCTTGCGGTCGTTTATTGGGTCGGGGCAGAGCTTTACTTGATCGACCCGGCCAAGGCTGATCTGGCGATCTGGCAGGGAATCCTGATTTCCGCAGCCTCGCTAGGCATTGGCTGGGTGATCTATGACCAGCTTTGCAAATCACCCCTGGGTGAAAAGCCGACCGCGCTGATGCTGTTGTTGTTTGCACTGCTGGTCGTGATGTCCTGGGGGTATAATCAGGTTTTCACCGGACGCGCGGCCTTGCTGCATCTTGGTGCCTTCACCGCGACGATCATGACAGCCAATGTCTTTGCGATCATCATGCCGAACCAGCGGATCGTCGTGGCCGACCTTAAGGAAGGGCGCAAACCGGACCCGAAATATGGCAAGATCGCGAAACTGCGATCCACCCACAATAACTACCTGACGCTGCCAGTCATCTTTCTGATGCTGTCAAACCATTATCCACTGGCCTTTGGCACGCAATATGCGTGGATCATCGCCGCCTTGGTGTTCCTGATGGGGGTCACGATCCGGCATTACTTCAACTCCATGCACGCCCGCAAAGGCAAGCCGACATGGACATGGGCCGTCACGGTGATCATTTTTCTAGCTATCGCTTGGCTGTCCACCTTCCCCGGCCACGACACCTATGAAGAGGCCGAGGTCCGCGCCCTAACCGCATCCGAACAGCGGTTCGCCAGTGCCGCAGGTTTTGATGCCGCCCATGATATCGTCGTCGGGCGCTGTTCGATGTGCCATGCCCGCGAACCTGTCTGGGGCAACATGCAATGGGCGCCCAAAGGTGTGTTTCTGGAAACCGAGGCCGATATCGCCCATCACGCCCGTGCTATCTATCTGCAATCCGGCGTCAGCCACGCAATGCCACCCGCTAATATCACCCATCTGCCACCAGAGGATCGGGCCGCGCTGGTTGCCTGGTACCAAGCAGCGACACGCTGATCAGGCGACCATCGCCGCCGCACGTTTCAGATCGACCGACACCAGCTGTGACACGCCCTGTTCGCCCATCGTCACACCGAACAGACGATCCATCCGGCTCATCGTGACGGCGTGGTGGGTGATGATCAGAAACCGCGTATCGGTGCGGCGGCACATCTCGTCCAGCAGGTCGCAAAACCTTGTGACGTTGGCATCGTCCAGTGGGGCATCCACCTCGTCAAGCACGCAGATCGGGGCAGGGTTGGCCAGAAATACCGCAAAGATCAGCGCCAGCGCCGTCAGCGTCTGTTCTCCGCCCGACAACAGCGACAATGTGCTTAGCTTTTTGCCGGGTGGCTGGCACATGATTTCCAGCCCCGCCTCCAGCGGATCATCGGATTCGACCAGCACCAACTTGGCCTCGCCCCCGCCGAACAGATGGGTAAACAGCAGCCCGAAACTTTCGTTGACCTGCTCGAACGCGGTCAAAAGCCGTTCGCGGCCTTCCTTGTTCAACCCTGCAATACCCGTGCGCAAAGCCGCAATCGCCGCGAGCAGATCAGCTTTTTCGGACACCAGCGCGTCATGTTCGACCTGCACGCCTTTCGCGTCTTCCTCGGCACGCAAGTTGACTGCGCCCAGCGCATCACGCTGGCGCTTCAGCGCGTTCACCTCGGCCTCGACCGTGGCAACGGGCGGCATATCTTCGACAGCAATATCCAGCGTCGCCAGCAATTGCGCCGGCGTCACCTCCTGCGCTTCCATGATCCTTTCAGCCGCATAGGCGATGGTTTCGCGTGCGGCATCAGCGCGGGCCTCGGCGCGGGCGCGTGCCTCGCGGGCCTCTGACGCCAGCCTTTCGGCGTCACGTTCGGCATGACCTGCGTCGCGCAAAACCACCTCGGCTTCAGCCAGACGGTCGGCTGCGGCACGACGACGGACTTCAGCAGTCTCGATTGCATCGGCCAGTTCGGCGCGTTTTGCAGCAATCTCTTCCGGTGCGGCCGAAGCCTCGGCCAGTTCTGCTTCTGACGCTGCTTTACGTTCTGCCAGTTCAACGCTGCGCTTGGTCGCGGTTTCCAGTCGGTGCTTCCAACCAGAGATTTCCTTGGTGATCTCTTGCGACCGGCGCAGGCGGGCGTCACCTTCGCGGCGCAGTTCCTCAGCCGCAGACCGGCGTGACATCATCGTAATGCGCGCTGCCTCGACCGTCATTTTCACATCTTCGACTGATGCGCGCGCTGCTGCCAGATCACCTAGATCAGCCGACGCCTTTTCCGCATCGGTTAAGGCTTTGCGGGCCGCCATCGCCTCTTCCTCGATCCGGCGCAGGGCAAGGCCCAGGCTTTCCAGCCGGCCCTGCGACAGATTGCGGTCAGCCTCTGCACGGCTCGCGGC
>PUNR01000367.1 GCA_003551805.1 Loktanella sp. | reverse complement strand
GGTCCCATACCCCCCCGCCCGAGACATAATTCACCAAAGAAAAGATCTGGTCGATATAGATCGCGAACAGACACCCCAGCACCACGCCCAGCGCCGTACCGACCGTGCCGATGCCCGCACCGCAGATAAAGAATATCCGCAGGATCGACCCTTCGGTCAGGCCCATGGTGCGTAGAATACCAACATCGCGGCCCTTGTTTTTCACCAGCATAATCAGCCCGCTGATGATGTTCATCGACGCCACCAGCACAAGGATCGACAGGATGATGAACATCACATTGTCTTCGATCGTCAGCGCGCGCAGGAAACGGCCCACGCGGTCCTGCCAGCTATAGGCCCAGACATTTGGTCCGGCGGCATTGGCGATGGGTTGTTTCAGCGCCTCTGACTGGTTGATGTCATGCAGGCGCACGTCCAGTTCATCGGCCACACCGTCGCGGTTGAAGATGCTTTGCGCCTCTTCAAAGGGCAGATAGGCGCGGACTTCGTCGATCTGGTAGCGCCCGGTGGAAAAGATGAACACGACCTCATAGGCGTTGCGCCGTGTCGATTGCCCCATCGGGGTGGCAGCACCCGACCTTGTCGTGATTTCGATCCGATCGCCCAGCCCAATCCCCAGATTGGCCGCAAGCGCGGACCCAAGTGCGATGCCGTTTGGCAAATCCTCAAGATCGCCGATCGTGCGTTCGCTTTCGACAATCGCTTGTGATCCGCGCAGATCATCCAGATTGATACCATAGATATCGGCCAGCGCGATCTGGCCAAAGGCCCCCGCCATCGCCTGGCCGCGCACCAGCGGTGCCACACTTGCCACGCCCGGCACTTCAAGGATGCGGTCCGCCATTTCGGCGTAATCCTCGATCACTTCGCGCGGGCGCACGATGGTGACATGGGCATCGGCACCGACGATGGTGTCCACGAATTCGGCGCGAAAGCCCGACCGCACGGCCAGCGTGGCGATCAGGGCGAAAACGGCAAGGGTCACACCAATCAGGCTGATCCATGTCATCGTGCTGACACCGCCTTCGGCGCGTTTGGCGCGAATATAGCGCCAGGCGATGATCCATTCGAATTTTGCAAAAGGGCGAGTTGTATTCATGGCGGTTTACATAGCGTTCAAGCCATAGCTGCACCAGCGCCGTTTCACGGCCTGCGCACAGATCAGCGTTTGACCCCCGACAGGCGCGGGATATGTGACGGGGTTTCCGCCACCAGACGCGGTTTTGCGATGGGTGGTTCGCCTTTCACAACGGGTGCCGCGCGGCGGGTCGTGGGTGCGACCTTGGTCTTTGGCTTGCGACGGGGGCGCAGGGCGGCAGCGAAGGGCAGCGCCAGCAGCGACAACACCAGCCAGCCCAGCGCGAAACCCGCACCACCTGCCACGGCACCTGCAGCCGACAAAGGCACCGCAGGCTGGAAATCGGACCAGACCGCGCGCGCCAGATCGGTATCAGCGACACGCTGCGGCATCATCAGCCGCGTGACAGGGGTTGCGTTGCGTAAGGCGGCCAGATCATCGGACAATTGCGCATGGCGCAGGATCGTGCGCCGCCACATCGCGGACTGCCCGTCCATCGGCGGGGGGGCGGCCATTTGCTGCAACATCTCTTCGCGGCCATAGCCCGCGTCCAATGCCACCGCGTCAAATTCTACCAACTGGTCGGTCAGCGCATCGACATAGCCACCCAGACGCTGCAGATATTGCTGCGAAAATTCGGGAAACTGCGACAGACCCGCAGCCCCGAAAAGTCCCGCACAAAAGCACAAGACCCGGATCATCGCAAAGATGCCGCCATGAATGTGGGTGTCATTGCCTGCCTCAGCCCGTTGTTATTGATGCGACGTTAACAGTTTTTCCGCCAAAGCCGCATCATTTCCGCGCGACCACCCTATCACGCGATACCTTGATAAATCCTTGCGATTTTTGCGACAGCATCGGCAGGCGGCAGTTCTTCGCTTTCGCCTGTGCGGCGGCTGGTCAATTCGACCACGCCATTCTTCAGCCCGCGCGGGCCAACGGTGATCCGCCAAGGCAGACCGATCATATCCATCGTGCCGAATTTCGCCCCTGCCCGTTCATCACGGTCGTCATAAAGCGGCTCCAACCCCAGCGCGGTCAGGCTATCGTAAAGCGACTGACAGGCGGCATCTGCCTCTGCATCGCCTTGCTTGAGGTTGACGATCCCGCAATGGAAAGGTGTCACACCTTCAGGCCAGATGATGCCCTTGTCATCATGGCTGGCCTCGATGATAGCGCCCAGCAGACGCGACACGCCGATGCCGTGGCTACCCATGTGCACAGGCACCTTGCCGCCCTTGCCGTCATCGACCAAAGCACCCATCGCCTCGGAATATTTGGTCCCGAAGTAGAATATCTGGCCAACCTCAATCCCCCGCGCGGTGCGGCGGCGTTCTTCGGGGATTTCGTTGAACAGCGCCTCGTCATGGGTTTCATCCGTGCGGGCATAGCGGCTGGTGAATTCGTCCAGCACGGCAGCACAGGCGGCGTGATCGTCATAGTCGATATCCCGCGCGCCCAGCTTCAGATCGGTGATCTGGCTGTCATAGAACACTTCCGATTCGCCGGTTTCGGCCAACACGAGGAATTCGTGGGTATCATCGCCGCCAATCGGCCCCGAATCCGCGCGCATCGGGATCGCCTGCAGGCCCATGCGTTCATAAGTGCGCAGATAGCTGACCAGATGGCGGTTATAGGCGTGCAGCGCGTCTTCTTTCGTCAGATCGAAGTTATAGCCGTCCTTCATATAGAATTCGCGGCCCCGCATGACGCCGAAACGCGGGCGGACTTCATCGCGGAATTTCCACTGGATCTGATAAAGCGTCAGCGGCAGGTCTTTATAGCTGGTCACATGGGCGCGGAAAATGTCCGTCACCAGTTCCTCGGCAGTCGGGGTGAACAACATCTCGCGCCCGCCACGGTCCTTGATACGCAGCATTTCCTCGCCGTAAGCATCATAACGGCCGCTTTCGCGCCACAGATCGGCCGACTGGATTGTCGGCATCTGGATCGCGATATGGCCTGCGCGTTCCTGTTCCTGATGCACGATGTTTTCGATCTTGCGCAGCACCTTGAAACCAAGGGGCAGCCACGAATAAATACCCGCGCTGGCCTGTTTGATCATCCCCGCCTGCAACATATAGCGGTGCGACACGATCTGCGCCTCGCGCGGGGTTTCTTTGAGGACGGGCAGGAAATAACGGCTTAGGCGCATGGGGTGACCTTTGTGACAGGCGGAAATTGGCTTTGACGTGTAATCCGGCAGTCCTGCCCCCGCAAGCATTGTGATCAAAGCCCTTGGAAAATCCGCACCATACTTGCAAGCATGGCGCAATTGCCGCATCAGCACGCGAAGACCCGAGGAAAAGACCGATGGCACTGCCAATCAAAGAGCAACTCAAATTCTGGGGCATCGCCATGCTGGTGGTGCTGGTCCTGCTTTGGGCGCTGGGCAATGTGATGCTGCCCTTTGTGCTGGGGGCGGCGATTGCCTATCTGCTGGACCCGGTGGCAGATCGTTTGCAACGGCTGGGCCTTAGCCGCGTTCTTGCGGTTAGCATCATCACTTTGGTGGCCTTGCTGATCTTTGTGGTGCTGATCCTGCTGGTCGTGCCAAGCCTGATCAACCAGACCAGCGCGCTGATCAACACCGCACCAGAGCTGTTTGCCCGCCTGCAAAGCTGGCTGACCGCCCGTTTTCCCGAACTGATCGAACCCGACAGCATGATCCGCCAGCAACTCGGCGCGATCGGAGAGACGATTCAGGCCCGCGGCGGCGAATTGGTCAATGGCTTGCTGAATTCGGCGCGCAGTCTGGTCAGCATTATCATCCTGCTGGTGATCGTGCCGGTTGTGGCTTTTTACCTGCTGCTGGACTGGGACAACATGATTGCCAAGATCGACGGGCTGCTGCCGCGCGATCATATCGCCGTTGTGCGCCAGCTGGCCCGCGACATCGACCATACGCTGGCGTCGTTTCTGCGCGGTCAAGGCACGGTCTGCCTGATCCTTGGTACGTTTTATGCCGTCAGCCTGATGCTGGCAGGGCTGAATTTCGGGCTGATCGTGGGGTTTATTGCGGGTGTCATCACCTTCATTCCCTACGTCGGTGCCTTGGTCGGTGGGGTGCTGGCCATTGGTCTGGCGCTGTTCCAATTCTGGGGAATTGATGGAGAGACCACAAACTGGCTGCGCATCGGGATCGTCGGCGCGATCTTTGCAACCGGCCAGTTTCTGGAAGGCAACGTGCTGACACCCAAACTGGTCGGCAGTTCGGTCGGCCTGCACCCTGTCTGGTTGATCTTCGCTCTGTCGGTCTTCGGGTCGCTTTTCGGTTTTGTGGGTATGCTGGTTGCGGTGCCACTGGCGGCGATCATCGGGGTCGTGGCGCGGTACGGGATCGCGCGTTACAAGGACAGCCTGCTGTTCCAAGGCCAGTCGAAAGATTTATGATGGCACGCCAGCTTAGCTTTGACTGGCCCAACGGGGTGGCGCTGGGACCGGATGATTTTTTCGTCTCGACCGCCAATGCAACCGCCTTTGGCATGGTCACGGACCCTGACCGCTGGCCCTTGCGCAAGCTGGTGATCGCGGGGCCTGCGGGCTGCGGCAAAAGCCATCTCGCGCGGATATTTGCCGCATGCCAGCCCACCCAGATCGTGCAGGCAAGCGATCTGACGCCGGATTTCCAGCCCGACGCCACAGCCTTGGTGGTCGAGGATATGGACAACCTGCCACCAACCGCCCAAGAGGCGATGTTCCACCTGCACAACCATCTGCAAAACAACGCCGGTTTGCTGCTGATGACCGCCCGCCAGACGCCGGGGCGCTGGCCTGTGACCCTGCCTGATCTGGCCAGCCGGATGCAGGGCACCGCCGTCGTGCAGGTTGCAGACCCTGATGATGCACTGTTGCAGGCGGTGATGATGAAACTGTTTGCAGACCGCCAAATCCTGCCGCCACCCGATCTGGCCGCCTATCTGGCCCCGCGCATTGAACGGTCCTTTGCCGCCGCCGCCGATATCGTGGCACGGCTGGACAGCACGGCGCTCGCCACCGGCCACAAGATCAGCCAAAGGCTGGCCGCGCGTCTGCTGGACAAGTCTGACTAGCCGCTGCATCATCGTCATAAAACCGCAACATCCGCGGGACAAAAGGCAGCATGACAAACGTAAATTTCCTGACTGACGGCTTCCCCGTCGCGACCCACCTCGACATCGACCTGACCGGTCCCGCGCGTTTCATGAACCGCGAACTTAGCTGGGTCGGCTTTAACTGGCGCGTGCTGGAAGAGGCGGAAAACCCCCGCGTCCCGCTGCTGGAACGCTTGCGGTTTTTGTCGATTTCCGCTGCCAATCTGGACGAATTCTTTACCGTGCGGGTCGCGGGCCTGCGCGAACTGGCGAATGCGGGCAATACCACGCCGGGGATGGACGGGCTGACACCTGCCGAACAATTGGTCCAGATCGACGCGCAGGCGCGGTCACTGATGGGCCACCAGCAGATCGTGTTCAGCGCGCTGGAAAAAGAGATGAAGCAAAACGGCATCGCCATCCTGTCGCGCAATGACGTGACCGATGCCGATACCGATTTCTTGCAGGAATTCTTTCTGGATCAGGTGTTTCCTGTCCTGTCACCGCTGGCGATTGATCCTGCGCACCCGTTCCCGTTTCTGCCCAACGAAGGTTTCGCGCTGGCGCTGCAACTGGAACGCACCGCCGATAAACGCACCCTGCGCGCGCTGCTGCCGGTGCCTGCCCAGATCGCGCGTTTCGTGCCGCTACCCTCGGACGAAGGGCAGCGTTTCCTGCCGCTGGAAGAATTGCTGCTGCTGCATATCCCGCGCCTGTTTCCGGGCTACCGCGTCAAGGGCGAATGCGCCTTCAAGGTGCTGCGCGACAGCGATCTGGAACTCGAAGAAGAAGCCGAAGATCTGGTACGAGAGTTTGAAACCGCCCTGAAACGGCGGCGCCGTGGCGAAGTCGTGCGGCTGAAAATCTCGGCCAATGCGCCAGAGGCGCTGCAAAACCTGATCATGGCCGAACTGCACGTCACCAGCGACGCCACGGTCGAGGTGCGCGGCATGATCGGGATATCCGATCTGAAAGAACTGGTGCTGGACAACAGGCCCGATCTGCTGTGGCCCCCCTTCAGCCCGCGCATTCCCGAACGCGTGCAGGATCACCACGGCGATATGTTCGCCGCGATCCGGCAGAAAGACATGCTGCTGCATCACCCCTATGAAACCTTCGACATGGTGGTACGCTTTCTTAATCAGGCGGCACATGACCCCGATGTCGTGGCGATCAAACAGACGCTGTATCGCACGTCCCAGAAATCCCCGATTGTCACAGCCCTTTGCGAAGCGGCAGAAAACGGCAAATCGGTCACCGCGCTGGTCGAACTCAAGGCCCGCTTTGACGAGGCCGCCAATATCCGCCAGTCGCGCCGACTGGAACGGGCGGGCGCGCATGTTGTCTACGGCTTTATGAATTACAAAACCCACGCCAAGATCAGCACCGTGGTGCGGCGCGAAGGCGACAAACTGGTCACCTATACGCATTTCGGCACCGGCAATTACCACCCAATCACGGCGCGCATCTATACCGACCTGAGCTTTTTCACCTGCGATCAGGAACTGGGGCGCGATGCGACCAAAGTGTTCAACTATATCTCGGGCTATGCCCAGCCCGAGGGGCTGAAGAAACTGGCGATTTCACCGCTGTCGCTGAAACAGACCCTTCTCGACAGTATCGCGCAAGAGGCTGAAAACGTAGCCGCCGGCAAACCCGGCGCGATCTGGGCCAAGATGAATTCGCTGGTCGAACCCGATGTGATCGACGCGCTTTATGCGGCGTCGCAAGCAGGGGTCAAGATCAGCCTTGTGATCCGTGGAATCTGCGGGCTGCGTCCGGGTGTGGCGGGTCTGTCGGACAATATCCGCGTGAAATCCATCGTCGGGCGGTTTCTGGAACATTCGCGCATCGTGTGTTTCGGCAATGGCGCGGCGCTGCCGTCGAAAAAAGCCAAGGTCTATATCAGTTCCGCCGACTGGATGGGGCGCAACCTGAACCGGCGTGTC
>PUNR01000386.1 GCA_003551805.1 Loktanella sp. | reverse complement strand
GTTACGGCAAGCGCCAGAACAAGCGACCCCGACAAGCTGATCAGATCATGCGCGGCAGCAAGCGCAAAATCATCGAAAGCATCCAGTTCACGCGTGAACAAGTCCAGCGTTTCGGGCGGTTGCGCGACATGCATAACCCCCTGCCCCACCACCAAAGTTGCGCACAGATCACGCGCCGCCCAATCCAAAAGCGGGTCCCAGCGCTGCGCTTGCTGTGCAACCAATGCGTCGGGCGCAGGCGCGCGATAGCAAAGCAAATCACTGCCGCCATATTCTGCCAACAGTCCGATCACCTCGGCCCGTTGGGTGCGGACCTTGTCGATTGCCGCATTGGCGCTGCGCGTCACCGGCATAGTGCGCGGATCAACCGACCCTGTCTGCGCATCCCATTCTGCCGCAATCGCTGCTGCCATAGGCAGTGTCGGCACGACCAGCGGGGCCTTCGCCGGCGTTTTCACACTGCGCCCATCCAGCGTGACCGTAAAACCACCGTCACAGGTTTGTGGTGTCGCTGCTTTCCAGAATCGTTTCGGTGCCCAGTCGCTCATGTCTTTGGTCCGGTCAAAAGGTCTATGGCAGGGATCAGGTCGCTGAAACGTTCGATCAGCGCATCAGGTCGCAGGCTGGCAGCGTCATGATACCCCCATGACACCCCGACCGTACGCACGCCGGCAGCGCGCCCCATATCCATATCAAATGTCGTATCCCCGATCATCACCGCCGCCTGTGCGAATGTGCCAGTCTCGTTCAGCGCGGTCAAAATCATCGATGGGTTCGGCTTGGACGGGTGGTCATCGGCGACCTGTTCACTATGGAACATATGTTGCAAACCGTGCCGTTCCAGAATCTTGTCAAGGCCCCGCCGGGACTTGCCCGTGGCAACCGCGAGCAACGTGTTGTCCTGCCCTGCCAGATGGTCAAGCACGTCGCGCGCGCCGGGGTAAAGCGGGCTTTGCTCGCCCTTCCCGTCGGGACCGCGCAAAGACATATAACTGTCCTTATAGGCCTGCACGATACGTGCCTGTTGTCCGATAGGCAGATCAGGGCAAAGCCGCGCCACAGCCACATCGAGCGACAGCCCGACGATGGACAGGATTCGCGTACGGTCAGGCACAATGAGCCCTTCCGACGTGAAGGCGGTGGTCATGGACGCCACAATCTCGGCCTGGCTATCGACCAGGGTGCCGTCCACGTCAAAGATCACAAGGCGCAGATCACTCATCGGGCATATTGAACGGATCAACCGGGGCATGACCCACGATCCAACCGACGAAATCCCAAGTGTTCTGCATATGCTCTGGCAGCGGCGCGGTAATATGCAGGATCTTGCCCGTCGCAGGGTGTTCGATGGTCAGACTGCGCGCATGCAGGTGCATCTTGCGCCCGATCTCGCTGCCCATGCTGGCACCCCAGCCATCGCCAAGGTTTTCCTGCCCCGACCCGCCATATTTGCCATCACCGATGATCGGATGCCCGATTTCGGCCATATGCGCGCGCAACTGGTGGGTGCGGCCCGTGATCGGGACCAACGCACACCACGCGGCACGGCTGGCAAGCGTATCCATCACTGCATAATCAGACGTCGCGCGTTTCGCGCCTTCGGTGCTGGCGATCTCGTTGGGGTGGATGCAGCGCATCTTTTCATTCTCGCCGCCTTTGCCGTGACCGGGTGCTTTGACCAGACCGTATTTGATCGTGCCCGCGCGCGGATGCGGCACACCGGCGACAGCGGCCCAATAGATCTTGCGCGTCTCGCGGTGTTTGAGGTTCTCGGTCAATTGCTTGGCCATCATCCGCGTACGCGCAAGCAGCAACACACCCGATGTGTCGCGGTCAAGCCGGTGCACCAGACGCGGCTTTTCGTCGTAATCAAACATCAGCGCCTCGGCCATGCCGTCAACGTGGCGGGTCGTGTTGGTGCCGCCTTGCGTCGCCAAACCGTGCGGCTTGTTGATCGCGATGATGTGGTCGTCCTTGTAGATCACGCAGGACTGGATCAGCTTGGCATCCGCCTTGGTCACGCCGTGACGGGCCAATGACGCGGCGGCGGCCGCTTCTTCCTCGGTCGGAAGTGGGGGAATGCGGATTTTCTGACCGACTTCCAACCTTGTGCTGGTCTTGACCCGCCCGCCATCGACGCGCAATTCGCCTTTGCGGCACATCTTCTCGATGCGCCCCTGCGTCAGATGCGGAAACAATCGCCGCAGATAGCGGTCCAGCCGCTGGTCGCCATCGTCAGGGCCTATTACCCGTGTGTGTACACCGCTCATGTCGTCATTCCTCTGGCAAGCCACAGCCCCAAGGCGCAGCCTGCGATTGATACAAATACCGACGCCAGCACATAGCTGCCCGCTGCCATGACACGCCCTGATTCAATCAGGCGCAAGGTGTCGAGCGAGAATGTCGAAAAGGTCGTAAAGCCGCCCAAAACACCCATCATCACGAAGGGAATCCAGTGCTGTAATCCGCGTGCGGCCAGCAATACCCAGACCAGCCCGATCAGAAACGATCCGAGCACATTGATCACCAGCGTGCCCACAGGAAATGCCACCACGAACCCCACAAGGTAGCGCAGCACAGAACCAACGGCCCCGCCAAGGGCGACAGAGATCACAGGTGTCATCATCGCCTTGCCTTGGCCTTTTGGCGCAAGGATGTCAATTCTTGCCCCGCTTGGCGCGCAATCCAGCAAAGAAATCGACCCGTTTCTTCAGTTCGCGTTCAAACCCGCGATCGACGGGCAAGTAGTAGATTCCACGTTTCATCGTTTCGGGGAAATAGTTCTGGCCGCTGAACCCGTCTTCTGCGTCGTGGTCATAGGCATAGCCTGCCCCGAATCCCTGTTCCTTCATCAGCTTGGTCGGGGCATTCATGATATGGGCGGGCGGGGGTTCGGACCCTGTCTGTTTCGCCGCCGCCACCGCGGCCTTGTAGGCGACATAAGCCGCGTTCGATTTCGGCGCGAGCGCCAGATAGGTCACAGCCTGCGCCAAGGCCAGCTCACCCTCTGGCGAGCCTAACCTTTCATAGGTTTCCCACGATTGCAGGCAAACCGCCTGCGCCTGCGGATCGGCCAGACCGATATCTTCGACCGCCATCCGCGTGATGCGACGTGCAAGGTAGCGCGGGTCCTCGCCCCCTGCCAGCATGCGGGCGAACCAGTAAAGGGCGGCATCAGGGTCCGACCCGCGCACGGATTTGTGCAAGGCAGAGATCAGATTGTAATGTTCATCGCCGGATTTGTCGTATTTCACCGCGCGTTTCATCAGGCGCTTGGTCAGGTCATCGCGGGTCAGCTTGGCGTCAGTCTTCCACGCGGCGACCTGTTCAATGAGGTTCAACAGCGCACGACCATCGCCATCGGCCATGTCAAGCAGCGCCTCGCGCGCATTGCCATCCAGAGGCAGCGCGCGGGCCAGTTCTTTTTCAGCGCGTTGCGCAAGCAATTCAAGGTCTTTCAGGGTCAGCCGCGTCAGGATGAACACCTGCGCGCGACTGAGCAATGCAGCGTTCAGCTCGAAACTCGGGTTTTCGGTCGTCGCCCCAACCAGCAAGATTGTGCCATCTTCCATGTAGGGCAGGAAACCGTCCTGCTGCGCCTTGTTGAAGCGGTGGATTTCGTCGACGAACAGCAGCGTGCCCTTGCCGTTCTGGCGCCGCATTTTTGCGGCCTCGAACACCTTGCGCAATTCCGGCACACCAGTGAAGATCGCGCTGATCTGAACGAAATGCAGGTCGGTTTCATCGGCAAGCAGGCGGGCAATGGTCGTCTTGCCGACACCCGGCGGGCCCCAGAAAACCAGCGACGACAAAGACCCCGACGCCAGCATGGTGCCCAGCGGCGCATCAGGGCCAAGAACCTGTTGCTGGCCAATCACCTCTGACAAACGCTTTGGCCGCAAGCGGTCGGCCAGCGGGCGCGGGCCAGCGGGGGTATGGTCGGGGGCTGTGTCAAACAGGTCGGGCATGGGCGAATGATATGCTTTCCGTAGAAAAGCGAAAGCCCCGCCAGACTGGCAGGGCTTTGCAGAAATTCAGCAAGGTGGGGAAATTAATCCTCCATCGCCTCGAACTCGGCCAGACGGGCCTTGTCGGCGGCGCCCTTGGCGTTCACGTCGCGGTCCACGAATTCGATGATCGCCATCGGAGCCATGTCGCCATAACGGAAACCGGCCTTCATGATGCGGACATAACCGCCCTGACGTTCGGCGTAACGTGGGCCGATGATTTCAAAAAGCTTGGCTGTGTGCATTTCCTGCTTCAGCTGTGCATTGGCCTGACGGCGCGCGTGCAGATCGCCGCGCTTGCCAAGTGTGACCAGCTTTTCAACGATGCGGCGCAGTTCTTTGGCCTTTGGCAGCGTTGTTTTGATTTGTTCGTGTTCGATCAGGGCCCCGGCCATGTTTGCGAACATGGCTTTACGGTGTTCGTGGGTCCGGTTCAGTTTGCGGTAACCGCTTGCGTGACGCATTTGAAGTCTCCTAAAGGTTTATACTTTGTCCAACGGTCTGATGCGTGCCAGCCGTATTATTGGGGCAGAATTGCCCGGGGTCGTGGGGGTAAGGCGGGGGAACCCCCGCCCTACAAGTTAAAACTGGTCTTCGAATTTCTTGGCCAGATCTTCGATGTTGTCCGGCGGCCAATCCTCGACATCCATGCCAAGGTGCAGACCCATGCCTGACAACACTTCCTTGATCTCGTTCAAGGATTTGCGGCCAAAGTTCGGGGTGCGCAGCATTTCGGCTTCGGTTTTCTGGATCAAATCGCCGATATAGACGATATTGTCGTTCTTGAGGCAGTTTGCCGAACGGACAGACAATTCCAGCTCGTCCACTTTCTTGAGCAGAAGCGGGTTGAATTCCAGCCCGTCATCATCGGAACCGGCAGAAGCCGATTCAGGCTCGTCGAAGTTGACGAAGATCGACAGTTGGGCCTGCAAAATACGCGCAGCATAGGCCACAGCATCGTCAGGCGACAGCGAACCATCGGTTTCAACCTTCATCGTCAGCTTGTCATAATCCAGCACCTGACCTTCGCGGGTCGGCTGCACGTCATATGACACTTTTTTCACTGGCGAATAGATTGCGTCGATGGCGATCATGCCGATCGGTGCGTCTTCTGGCTTGTTCTTGTCAGCGGCAACGTAACCCTTGCCGGTGTTCACCGTCAGTTCCATGTAAAGATCGGCACCGTCATCGAGGTGGCAGATCACATGGTCCTTGTTCAGGATCTCGATACCCGCGGTTTCCGAAATATCGGCAGCGGTCACGACGCCCGGGCCTTTGGCCTGAACGGAAAGACGCTTTGGCCCTTCGACTTCCATACGGATGGCGACGCCTTTGAGGTTCAGAACGATATCGGTGACATCTTCACGCACACCAGACACGGACGAAAATTCATGCAGCACGTTGTCGATCTGCACGGCAGTGATCGCGGCACCCTGCAGCGACGACATCAGAATGCGGCGCAGCGCGTTACCAAGTGTCAGGCCAAAGCCACGCTCCAGCGGTTCGGCAATCACGGTGGCCTGACGCATCGGGTCATTGCCCGGCTTCACGTCCAGCTGTGTTGGCTTGATCAACTCAGCCCAATTTTTGTGGATCATAGTTCCCTCCATCCTTGTTCGCCTTCATGTCCAAAAAGGCAAACGCCCGAGGTTTCAAAATGACGGATTGGGGCCGTGCAAAAACATGCACGACCCCAACACGTTTCGTTTAATTTAGACGCGGCGGCGCTTTGGCGGGCGGCAGCCGTTGTGTGCCATTGGTGTCACGTCACGGATCGATGTGATGTTGAACCCGGCAGCAGCCAGCGCACGCAAAGCGGATTCACGGCCGGAACCGGGACCCTGCACTTCGACTTCCAGCGTTTTCACGCCGTGATCTTGTGCTTTTTTGCCTGCATCTTCCGCGGCCATCTGGGCTGCGTAAGGTGTCGATTTCCGCGACCCTTTGAAACCCATCGTGCCAGCGGACGACCATGCGATCGCATTGCCCTGCACGTCAGAAATCAGGATCTTGGTGTTGTTGAACGAAGAATTCACATGAGCAACGCCAGCGGCGATGTTCTTGGAGACCTTCTTTTTGGTGCGTTTTGTATCGCGTGCCATCTGTCAGGTCCCCTTATTTCTTCTTGCCGGCAATGGCCTTTGCGGGGCCTTTGCGTGTGCGAGCGTTGGTGTGGGTCCGCTGACCGCGTACCGGCAGGTTACGACGGTGGCGCAGGCCACGGTAGCAACCAAGGTCCATCAGACGTTTGATGTTCATCTGCGTTTCACGACGCAGGTCACCTTCAACTGTCAGGTTCGCGTCGATGAATTCGCGGATTGTCAGGATTTCTGCATCAGACAGATCGTTCACGCGGCGAGCGCGGTCGATGCTGGTTGCTTCGCAGATTTGTTCGGCAATGGCTGGGCCAATACCAGTGATATATGTCAAGGCGATCGGAACCCGCTTTGCAGTCGGGATGTTTACGCCGGCAATACGTGCCACGTGTGCAATTCCTTTTCGTTGCGGGTCCGTCATGCCAGACCCTTTTTTCACAACGGAAGCCCGGACCATCAGGCGCCGGGCTGCGTCATATCAGGTGACGCGCAGGATGCAGGGGGCGACCCCACAACTGCGCATTGATTCCCTTGCGGGATGGCGCTGTTTAGGGGCCAATACCATTGTCGTCAAGTGCCAGCAGGCAGTCAGGCGATTGCATCCGCGATGCTTTGCGCAACATCGTCCATACTGGCCAGACCGTCGACCGTTTTCAGATCGCCCTTGGCGTAATAATAGCCAACCAAGGGGCTGGTCTGTTTGTAATAGGCCATCAAACGGGTCTTGAGGCTTTCTTCGTTGTCGTCGGCCCGGGCCTGCCCGCCCGCAGCAACCGTTTCTGCCGCACGCCCGATGATACGCTCGACCAGCACATCATCGTTGACCTGAAGTTCGATCACATGATCCACCCTAGCGCCGATCTCGGACAGCAACTCCCCCAACGCAGCCGCCTGCGCAAGCGTCCGGGGGAAACCGTCAAAAATAAATCCGCCGTGATCACCAGCTGCCAGCAGCTGTTCGCGGATCAGGCCGATCACGATTTCATCCGTGACAAGTTCACCACGGTCCATCACAGCGGCAACCTTG
>PUNR01000344.1 GCA_003551805.1 Loktanella sp. | reverse complement strand
CCAGCACCGTACCGAAAAGACCCAAAAGCGGCGCGGTCTGCGCAACAGCATCCAGCAGGCGAAAGCCGCCTTCCAGCCGCGCCAGCCGTGCTTCGGCAAAGGTGTAAAGACGCTCGCGCGCATCCGGCGCCCGTAGCGCAAGCGCCAGTACCGGCCCCAGATGGGATTGCGCGGCCTCCGCCAGCGTAATGGCGCGGGTGTGCTGGCCTGCATCGGATGCGGCAAGTGCCGCGATCAACGGCGCGTGACGTCCGACACTGGCGGCGTAGAACTGCCACAGCTTCCATAACACAACAGCGCCTGACAACACCGATAGTGCCATGATCAGGGCGACCACCCAGCCACCCAGATCAACAAACGCCAAAAGCGCATCGCGCGCCTGATAGACATGGATCATTGCATCACCTCGACACCTTCGACTGATCCCGTGATGTCCAGCGATTGCGCGCAGATGGTTGTATCCACGCCGTCGCCTGTACAGGACGCAACGCCGTTGACCAGCACCTGCGCCACATCATCACACGCCAGCCCCGCCACATCGAACTGCCGCACACGGCGCGATCCATCGGGCAGGTCACCGAAATCGAACAGCGTCAGCGCCGCAACCCGACCTGCCTGATTGAACAGCACCGTTTCCAGCGCCAGTGCCGACAAAGGTGCCAGCGTATTATCGGCCACAAACGTGAGGCGGCAGGCATTGTCGACCGGATCAAGCCGGTTGAGGTCCAGCGCGATCCCGCCCGCATCCTGTGCCGCCGCAGTACCTGCGACGGCAAGGGCAAGGCCAAGACTAAAGAAGCTCATCCTTACCATGTGAATGTCCGCGCAAGCGCGACCTTGAAGGTGCGCCCGCGCCCTTCGTCCAGCGACAGGTTGTTGCGGTGTTCCGTGTCGAACAGGTTTTCGACGGCAAGCTGCACATCGAACCCGTCGAGCGCGCCATTCTCGGGCCGCCAAGTCACAAAGACATCCTGCGTGGTGTAGCCGTCAAACGCGGTCTCGGTGATCGCGCCAGTCGTGCTGCTGCGGGTCGCGGTGGTGATGTCATCGACAAAAGTGCCGCGCCAGCCGAACTCCAGCCCCTGATCGGGCAGCCGCCCGCCCAAGGTCAGCGCCAGCGTATCGGCAGGCGTTGTGGCCAGCGTATAGTCGAACGTCCGGTCGGTGCCGCGCACGGTGGACAGGGCGAGCCTGCCAAACACGCTTTGCATGTCATAGCCCGCCTCAATCTCGGCACCTTCGAATTCGGCCTCGGACAGGTTGGTAAAGAATACCGTGTCGCTGGGGGCCGTGACGCTGACCAGCCCGTCGATCCGGTTGCGGAAGGCGGTCAGTTTCAGTTGCAGATTGTCATCCGCAGTGAACAGCCCGTCGCGGCTGTAAGTCAGACCGAGTTCGATATTTGTGGCCTCTTCCTTGTCCAGATCAAGCGCAGGTCCTTTTGTGCCGGAAAAGGAATAAAGCTCGTCCAGCGTCGGCAGGCGTTCGGTCCGTGCAATTGACCCGAAAACCGACAGATCATCCGTCACGTCGTAAAGGGCGGCAAGCGTCAGTGCTGTCGCTTCATCGGTCACTTTGTTACCGCCGGGCACGCCTGACCCTGCCTCACGCTCGGCAAAGTCGATCCGTGCACCCGGAATGATCGTCAGGCGGTCACCGATCACGAATTCGGACTGCGCATATACGCCGATCTTGCGGTCGGTACCTTCAGGGTGGAACCCAAGGATGCCCGCGCTATCGGCCACACGGTCCTGATAGGTTGCCTGAATGCCGAAGGTCAGAAAGTTCTGCCAGCCCGCACCATTGAAATCAGCCGTGTTTTCAGCCTTCAGCATCGTTGTGCGATAGGCATAGGTCACGTCGCAGAACACGTTGGCATTGGACGCGAAAGGCAGGCAGGTCTGCGGGTCACCTGCCGCATTGCGGGCGTTGGATTGTTCGACGGTCGTATCCGAATAGGCAAGCTGCACGCGCGGATTGAACCAGCCGCCGCCCTCATGCGTCCAGTCCACGCTGAACGTATCGTCGCGCACGGACCGGTCCACATTGCCAAAAGCCCCTGCGATCGGATCGCCACCGCCGGTTTGCGCCAATGTCGTGCCGTCCGCGTCAGAGGTGAACCGCTGCGCCGACATGCGTAGCGTCTGCGCGTCGTTCAGGCGGAACGTTCCTTTGACAAGGGCAGAGGGCGCTTCAAATTCGGTGCCGCGGATCGTGTCACCTGCACCGTCGCGGTAATCGTCCGATGTGCGATACCCCAAGGCGGCCAGAAACTCTGCCCCGTCTGTGGGCCGTGCCGCATAGATCAGCGACCCCAGCTGCCCGTTGCCGTTGCTGTCATAGCCATATTTCAGCCGCAGCGCGCCTGTGCCGCCGTCAGGGATGAAATCGCCTGCATCCTTGGTTTCGAAATTAACGACACCGCCAACAGCGCCCGACCCATAAAGCGTGGCTGACCCCGGACCGCGCAATACCTCGACCCGGCGGTAAAGTTCGGGATCGGAAAAGAACGACCCCAGCCGGTATTGTTCATAGAATTTCGGCACACCGTCCACGTTGACGATGATCCGCGCCTCGGATGCGGATTGTTCGGTCGCCCCGATCCCGCGTATGTTAAAGGCAAAGCCCAGCGGCCTGTCGGACCCTGCGGTTTGCGCACCAGGCACATTGCGCAGGATCTGGCCCACATTGGCCGCCTGTTCGCGGTCGATATCGTCCTGATCCAGCACGCTGACCGCCTGAGGCGTATCAATCGCGACCTTCTGCTGGCCTGCGCCAAAGATCAGTCGCCCCAGAAAGGTGCCGCCATCGGTATCCGTCTGCTGGGCTGTCGCTGTTCCTGCTGATAGTATTGCTGTTGTCATCAACAGGCCGGCCAATCCCAGCCTGTGGGGGCGCACGCGCATCGTCATTTCCGATTCTCCATCCGGTTTAAGGTGTTCGGCTGGCTATTCGGCTGGCGTGTCTCAAGGTGTCTTGACCCCCGACGATCGGTGTTCTAGTGATCCCGATAGAAACAGTCAAGTACTGCGCCAGATCTTCCAGCCATGCCCTTTGCGGCAACGCCAGATCCGGGACCTCGCGCTTCCACGCCTGCGCAAAGCAGGCCTAACGGAGGTCAAACTCATGATTCTATCCCCTGACCGCGCCAATGCGATTGCAACTGCGCGCACCGAGAAACCGAAGATGCGCGAACGCGATCTGGCCGATGCGCTGGGCATACGCGAGGCGGAAATCCTAGTCGCCGATCTGGGGCATGGCGTGCGCCGGATCGTGGCTGACCCTGCGCAACTATTGCCACGCGTCGCGGCGCTGGGCGATGTGATGGCGCTGACCCGCAACGATTGGTGTGTGCACGAACGGCGCGGCACCTACACCGGTTTTCATGCCGGTGGCCACGCGTCGATGGTGCTTGGTCCCGATATCGACCTGCGGATTTTTCCCAAACACTGGGTCCACGGCTTTGCCGTCGAGCGCACCGGCAAGGACGGCACGCGTCGCAGCCTGCAAGTGTTCGATGCGGCCGGCGACGCAGTGCATAAAATCCACCTTGGGCCAGAGTCCGACATCGCCGCGTTTGACGCTTTGGTGGTTGATCTTGCTTTGCCCGCTGATGCGCCCTTCGACATCGCCCCCCGCGCAATTCCGGAAACTGTCCGCGTCAACGACGCGAAACTGGCCGATCTGCGCGACAACTGGGCGGCGATGACCGACACCCACCAGTTTTTGGCAATGACCAGCCGATTGAAGTTTGACCGCCTTGGCGCGAACCGGTCCATCGGCGCGCCTTGGGCCACGCGCCTGCCGGTGACTGCGGTGGAAGACGCCTTGCATCAGGCCGGTGCGCAAGGTTTGCAGATCATGGTTTTCGTGGGCAATCGCGGTTGTATCCAGATCCATTCCGGCACCGTGCAGCGGCTGGAACCGATGGGGCCGTGGTTCAACGTGCTGGACCCGCGTTTCAACCTGCACCTGCGCGCCGACAAGGTGGCCGAGGTCTGGCTGGTGCGCAAACCCACTAAGCGCGGTGACGCCATCTCGGTCGAGGCATTTGACAAAGACGGGCAGTTGATCCTCCAGATTTTCGGCAAACGTGCAGAGGCTGCGACTGATACCCGTGGCTGGGACGCGCTGGCCGAGGCGTTGGCCGCTGAGGTCGTGGCATGATCCGCCAGATCGTAGCCAGCCTTGTGGCGGCGGTGACGCTAGCGCCCGTCGCCTTAGCAGAGACCCCATCGCGCGTGATCGCGGCGGGCGGGTCGGTCGCTGAAATCATTCATGCGCTGGGCGCGGGCGACCTTCTGATCGCGCGCGATACGACGTCATCCTTTCCGCCCGAGGTCGAGACTTTGCCCGATATCGGCTATGTGCGGGCTCTTTCGGCGGAAAACCTGGTCGCAATGGACCCTGATATGATCATCGCCGAACATGACGCAGGCCCGCCCGAGGTGTTGGAGGTGCTGATGCGGACCGGCATCCCGCTGGTCATGGTGCCACAAGCGCTGGATCCCGACGGAGTGACCGCCAAGATTGCCGCAGTCGCAGGGGCACTGAACCTGCCGGACAAGGGGCAGGCGCTGCAAGACAGCGTCGCAGCAAAGCTGGACGAGGCCCGCGCCGCCGGTGCCGCTTTGCCTGCCGCGCCGCGTGTGATGTTCATCCTGTCGATGCAAGGCGGGCGGCTGCTGGTCGGGGGTGCCGGTTCATCAGCCGAGGCGATGATTACGCTGGCTGGCGGGACCAATGCTGTCACCGGATTGGACGGCTATAAACCCCTGACGGACGAGGCCGCGATTGCTGCCGCACCCGACCTGATCCTGATGATGGATCGGGGCGGCGATCATGCGGTCACCTTGACCGACATAGCCGCACATCCTGCCCTGCGGCTAACCCCGGCTGGCGCCGAAGGGCGCGTTGTGACGATGGACGGCCTTTACCTGTTGGGCTTTGGGCCGCGCACCGGTGACGCCGCGCTTGAGTTGACCGCGCATTTCCAGAACTTACCTGCATGGACTGATGGCTGATGGTTGCGATTGATTACACCACCGCCTTGCCAGGCGACCGCAGTCCGCGCGCACGGCGGGTGGCGTTCGGACTTGCTGGTCTGTTGCTGCTGACCTGCTTGCTGAGCCTTTCACATGGTGCATCGGGCGTTCGTCTTGATGCGGCGTTGGATGCGTGGCTGTCGGGCGACGCCATGCCCGACCGCGACCGGCTGATCCTATGGGAAATCCGGCTGCCGAGGATGCTGACCGGTGTGCTGGTCGGCGCGTCGCTGGCCGTGGGCGGTGCGGTGATGCAAGGTTTGTTCCGCAATCCGCTGGCGGATCCGGGGTTGGTGGGCGTCGGGGCAGGGGCGGGACTTGGCGCTGTTCTGGCAATCGTGCTGGGCGGGCAGGCACCCGCATGGGTGGCTGCGTGGCTTGGCTGGCATATGGTGCCGGTCGCAGCATTCCTTGGTGGCTGGTTGTCGACCATGGTGCTTTACCGCGTATCCACCCGCGCCGGGCGGACATCCACGGCGACGATGCTATTGGCCGGTATTGCGCTGGGCGCGCTGGCGGGGGCAGCGACGGGTATCTTGGTCTATATCGCTGACGATCGGCAATTGCGCGACCTGACCTTTTGGGGGCTGGGGTCGCTTGGCGGTGCGTCGTGGCCGAAGATCGCGGCGGCGGGGCCTGTCATGCTGCTGGCGCTGGTTGCCGCACCCTTTCTGGCGCGCGGCCTGAACGGGCTGGCGTTGGGCGAGGCTGCGGCCCATCACATCGGCCTGCCGGTGCAAAGGGTCAAGCACGTTGCTATCCTGACTGTCGCTGCGGCGACAGGTGCTGCGGTGGCAGTATCGGGCGGGATCGGGTTTATCGGGATCGTGGTGCCGCATCTGCTGCGGTTGGCGACAGGGCCGGACCACCGCTATCTGCTGGTCAATGCGGCCTTGCTGGGGGCGACGCTGCTGTTGCTGGCCGACCTGATTGCGCGCAGCATCATCGCGCCTGCTGAATTGCCCATCGGGATCGTCACGGCGGTGATCGGCGCGCCGGTGTTTCTGTGGATATTGCTGCGCCGGCGCGGTTTGGTGGATATGTGATGCTGACAATCAACGATCTGAAAGTCTCGCTTGGCCGCACGTCTGTGCTGCACGGGATTGACGCTACCGCCGTTGCCGGACGGATCATCGCCGTGATCGGGCCGAACGGGTCGGGCAAGACGACATTGCTGCGCGCTATATCCGGTGATGTACCGTATCAGGGCCGGATCGGTCTTGATGGTGTTGATCTGGCGGCGCTGAAACCATGGGAGCTGGCCGCAAGGCGTGGTGTGTTGCCGCAAGCCGCGACGCTGGCGTTTCCATTTACCGTGGCCGAGGTGGTGCGCCTTGGCTTGACCAGTGGCACGCAGGCCGCACGCCCCGATCTGATCGCCCGCGCATTGGAAGAGGTTGACCTGACCGGATTTTCTGGTCGCTATTATCAGGAACTGTCCGGGGGCCAGCAGGCCCGCGTACAATTGGCCCGCGTCCGTGTGCAGGTATGGGACCCGGTGCAGAACGGGCGCGCGCGCTGGCTGTTTCTGGATGAACCTGTCGCAAGCCTTGATATCGCGCACCAGATCGGCGTGATGCGCGTGCTGCGCCGCTTTGCCGATGGCGGCGGCGGGGTGGTAATGGTGCTGCATGACCTGAACCTTGCCGCGATGGTGGCCGATGACGTCTGGCTGATGCACGATGGCCAGCTTTTGGATAACGGACCTCCCGCCACCGTCATTGGCGGCGCGGGTCTGGCCGCAGCCTATGGATGTCCGATCAGGGCCAATCAGCTGCCAGCAGACAGCGCGACCTTTGTGCTGCCACACGGTCTTTGGGACACGCGCAAGGCGGATGAAGCCGCGCCTGTTTCCGGATTTCAGGCTACGTCCGTCATCTAGCGCCCTGCAGCGCAGGTGGTGTTATTTATACCTGAAATCCTGACCCTGTCCGGCATACAGTCAGACCGTGCCAAAGCCTGATCCAGCCTGTGGACGGGCGTCATTTACATCCTTTGAAATTAAGCGGATTGCAGCACGTTAAGTGTTATACTATAACAATATTTAAACACACGAAGACGGATAGGAAAAAGACCACGGATCATTGCCATAAATCGCGACCACACGGCGTTGCGGTGCTTGACGTATGATCCTGAGTATGAAATTTCATACACCGATGGTTCCGGCAGGGTGTAAATCTGCGCTGGATGAAAAGGGAATACGGTG
>PUNR01000135.1 GCA_003551805.1 Loktanella sp. | reverse complement strand
TCTGGCCTATCCGCAGTTCGAGGCCCCGCATCCGCAGAATAAGCGCATGGTCCTGCGCCAGCGGTATTGGCTGTATTATGCGCTGCAATTCATGTCGGGCGCGCGGCGGCAGATATTTGTCGTCTTCGCCGGTTTTATGATGGTGGAAAAATTTGGTTTCAGCGTCGCCGATATCACCGGGTTGTTCATGTTCACCCTGCTGGTCAACATGGTCGCTGCGCCGTTTCTGGGCAGGTTGGTGCAGGTGTTTGGCGAACGCCGCGCGATGGTGATCGAATACGTCGGGCTGTCGTTGGTGTTTTTTGCTTATGGCGGTCTTTACTACTTTGGCTGGGGCGTGGCGCTGGCGATGTTTTTGTACATCATCAACCACATTTTCTTCAGCCTCGCGCTGGCGATGAAAACCTATTTCCAGAAAATCGCTGACCCTGCCGATATCGCGCCCACCGCCGCTGTCGCCTTTACCATCAACCATATCGCAGCCGTGTTTCTGCCTGCGATGCTGGGCTATGTCTGGCTGACCAATCCCGGCTATGTGTTTTTGCTGGCCGCAGGCATGGCGCTGGTGTCTTTGGGCTTGTCGCTGTTGATCCCGCGGCACCCCGGACCGGGACACGAAACCGTGTTTCAATCCCGCCTGTTGGTCGCCGCACAGTAGCAATTTGTCCCGCCGCGCCTATATCTGCACCATAGCACAGGAGCCTGACATGTTTTTCCTCAAAAGCGCCAAGACCGAAATGGTATCGCCCGACGCCGCATTGCCCGGTCGCGCGCACCCGATCCCGACAGCCCAGACGCATTTCGTCTATGGCACACCGATCTCGGTTGATGTGCCGGCGGGTATGGCTGTTGCGATGTTCGGTATGGGCTGTTTCTGGGGCGTAGAACGTATGTTCTGGAACCTCGACGGTGTGCAATCGACAATGGTCGGATATGCGGGCGGCTATACCCCGAACCCCACCTATGATGAAGTCTGCACCGGCAAGACCGGCCATAACGAGGTCGTGCGCGTGGTCTATGACCCCGCTGTCGTCAGCTATGAACAATTGCTGCAGGTGTTCTGGGAAGGCCACAACCCGACCCAAGGCATGCGTCAGGGCAACGATCGTGGCACACAATACCGTTCCGGCATCTACGCATTTTCCGCCGCCCAGAAAAAAGCGGCAGAGGCATCAAAAGACGCCTTCGCCCCGCGCCTGACACAGGCCGGTTTCGGTGCGATCACAAGCGAAATCATTGATGCACCCGTGTTTTACTTCGCAGAAGATTATCACCAGCAATATCTGGCCAAAAATCCGGGCGGCTATTGCGGCATCGGTGGTACTGGTGTGACCTGCCCGATCGGTGTCGGAGCTTGACGATTGGGTGTTGCGGACCTAAGCCGCGACATCCTTTTTGAAAGCACGTGCCATGCCAACCTTTACCGCCCTGACCACGATGCCCGGCGAAGACGCCGCCTATGCCTTGGCCGAAGCGCTGGAACATCTGGACCCCGAACCCATCGGCACCGGTGTGTTCGAGATCGAGGACGGATCCGGCCTGTGGGAAGTCGCGGCCTATACCGAAGCTGCCCCCGACGCAGGGACACTGGCGGTATTGGCGGCCTTGCACGGTGCGAAGCCATTCAACATTTCGGAAATCCCCGATCAGGATTGGGTGTCCAAGGTCCAGCGTGATCTGGCCCCGGTCCCGGCGGGGCGGTTTTTCGTCTATGGGTCACACGACGCTGACAAGGTGCCGGCGGACAGCACCCCCTTGCTGATCGAGGCGGCAATGGCCTTTGGCACCGGCCACCACGGCACGACGCTGGGCTGCCTGCTGGCGTTCGAATAAGTGCTGGCCAAAGGGTTCACAGGCGGGCGTGTGCTTGACTTGGGTTGCGGGACAGCTGTGTTGGCCATGGCTGCGGCCAAGGTTCTGGGTGGTCCGGTGCTGGCCAGCGATATTGACCCGGTCGCGGTGGATGTCGCGCGGGCCAATGTGACAGCCAATAATCTTGACGGTCAGGTTGATTGCATCGTCGCTGCGGGCTTCGGGGCAGGGGGTGACCGTCTGGCCGGCCCGTTCGATCTGGTCTTTGCCAATATTCTCAAGGGTCCGCTGATCAGCCTTGCGCCTGATATCGGCGCTAACATGGCGCCGGACGGTTATCTGATCCTGTCCGGTATCCTGAACGAACAAGCGGACGAGGTGGCAGGTGTCTACCGTGAAAACGGCTTTTCGCTGGCTAAATCATCTGCAATTGGCGACTGGACGACGCTTATTTTGCGTAAAAGCCCTGCTTGAACGGCGTCAACCGATAAAAATCTTGTTTTGTAAGGGGTTTTTAGCGATATTCTTATCTTGTACCGCATAACCAGTCAGGCAGATTCCGATGGCGCAGGCCAATACACCTTTCGAAAAGCGGACGAAGAAAATCGTGCGCAAACACGAACAATTGGCCAAAGGGTCGGTCAAGCGTATGCGTTCCGATGGCCTGATCGTCGAACAGCCACGCGTTTTTCGCATGCGCTTTCCCGCGCGTGGGCTGGCGCTGTCGATCTTTCTGGTGTTTCTGGTCAAAGGATTCCTGATCGCCGCGATCGGGGAAACCGCCTATGCGCAGCACCTTGCATCTGTGGACACTGACCGCATTTTTGACCGTGCGGCTGGCTGGCTGCTTCAGATGGACGCCGTGTCAGTCTTTATCGCTGATCTGATCGCGCCGCTGATCCAGTAATCCGCAATGCAAAAAGCCGCGCCTGATACAGCGCGGCTATCACAAAATCAGCATAGTGTTCAGCGTGCGCCGCGTGTTGCGATGCGGTCGATGTCGCTAAAGCAAAGCCCGATGTCGTCAAGTTCGCGTGCCGACAGTTTGGACAATGCATTGCGTGTAACACGCGCATCGTTCCAAGTGGCGATAGCACCCAGGATGCTTGCAAAGACAGAAGTAACGCGACCGGCAGAGACGCCAGCAGCAGTGCGGTTTGTTTCAATAATGGCCATAGCCTTGGTCCTTGTATATGCTGCTATGCAGCGAAAATCTGATGACTGGCAGGTAGGGGCCTTTTCTGACTTGCACCAGATCTGTTTTTGCATGGGTCATATGCGTTTTCAGAATGCCTAATTTTTATGCAAATGCACTGTCATCCCCCTTTATTCATGAGCGATCACACTCCGGCCTCGGGTCAACGAAACGGCCCGCCCGTGGCGCGAGGCTTTCGGGGTGCCACCAAAGGTGCTTGGTCTTTGTTCGCCTTTTGTGCTAGCTTTCGACAACACAATAACAATGGGGCGAGCAATGCGCGTTTTGGGAATTGATCCGGGCCTGCGAAACATGGGCTGGGGCTTGATCGACGTTGTCGGTTCGCGGATCACGCATGTTGCGAACGGTATCAGCCATTCAACTGGCGATGATCTGGCGATGCGCTTGTTGTCCCTGCACGATCAATTGGCCAGCATGATTGCACTGCATTGCCCGACAGAGGCGGCGGTTGAACAGACCTTCGTCAACAAAGATGGTGTTGGCACGCTGAAGTTGGGGCAGGCGCGGGGCATCGCGCTTCTGGTGACCGCGCAGGCAGGCCTGCGGATCGGGGAATATGCGCCAAATGCGATCAAAAAGGCTGTGGTCGGCGTGGGTCATGCTGACAAGGTGCAAGTGGCCCATATGGTGAAACTGCAATTGCCCGGTGTGCAACTGGCTGGGCCTGACGCTGCCGATGCGCTGGCGATTGCGATTTGTCACGCCCATCACTTGCAATCTGCGAACCGCTTGAATGTGGCGCTTGCGAAGGCCAGCGCATGATCGGCAAGATCGCAGGGCGGCTGGAATACCGTAGCACCGACCATGTGCTGATTGATGTGCGCGGTGTGGGGTATCTGGTCTATGTGTCCGACCGCGTCATGGCCAGCTTGCCACAAAATGGCGAGGCTGTGGCGCTCTATACCGATCTTCTGGTGCGCGAAGATATCCTGCAATTGTTCGGTTTCACCACGCTGGTGGAAAAGGAATGGCACCGCCTGTTGATGTCGGTGCAGGGGATCGGGGCGAAAGCCTCGCTCGCGATCCTTGGCGCGCTGGGCGCCGATGGCGTCAGCCGCGCGATTGCGCTGGGCGACTGGAACGCCGTGGCCAAGGCGCGGGGGGTCGGCCCAAAGACGGCGCAGCGCGTGATCATCGAACTCAAGGACAAAGCCCCCGGCGTGATGGCCTTGGGCGCGGGCATGGCCGCCGCCACAGGCGACGAAGTGATCGAAGCTGATCCGCCCCCCGCCCCCCGCCGCGCCGCTGCTGCCAGCCCGCCACCGACCAGCAATGCGCAGGCCGATGCGATGTCCGCCCTTGCCAATCTTGGCTATGCGCCGGGCGACGCGGCCAGCGCCGTGGTGCAGGCGCTGGGCGCTGATCCGCACGCAGATGCATCTGCGCTGATCCGCGCCGCCTTGAAGCTTCTGGCGCCGAAGGGCTAGATGGGGCCAATGACCCAGCCTGACCCCACCCTGCGCCCCGAACGCCAGCCCGAAGACACCGACCGCGCCTTGCGGCCGCAGACGCTGGATGAATTCATCGGCCAGCGCGAGGCGCGGGCGAACCTAAAGGTGTTCATCGAAAGCGCGCGCCGCCGGGGCGAGGCGATGGACCATACCCTGTTTCACGGCCCCCCCGGTCTGGGCAAGACGACGCTGGCGCAGATCATGGCGCGCGAATTGGGTGTCGGGTTTCGCATGACATCAGGGCCGGTGCTGGCCAAGGCCGGTGATCTGGCCGCGATCCTGACCAATCTGGAAGCCCGTGATGTTCTGTTCATCGACGAAATTCACCGCCTTAATCCGGCTGTGGAAGAGGTGTTGTACCCCGCGCTCGAAGATTTCGCGCTTGATCTGGTGATCGGCGAAGGCCCTGCCGCGCGCACCGTTCGGATCGAATTGCAGCCTTTCACGCTGGTCGGTGCCACCACGCGTATGGGCCTGTTGACCACGCCTTTGCGCGACCGTTTCGGTATCCCGACGCGGCTGGAGTTTTACACCCAAGACGAATTGCATCTGATCGTCACCCGCGCCGCGCGGTTGTTGGGCGCACCCGCCGCCGATGAAGGGGCCGCCGAAATCGCCCGCCGCGCACGCGGCACGCCGCGGATCGCGGGGCGTCTGCTGCGCCGCGTGGTGGACTTTGCGATTGTTGAAGGCGACGGAACGGTGACGCAGGAAATCGCAGATATGGCGCTGAACCGTCTGGGTGTCGATGATCTGGGCCTTGATCTGGCCGACCGCCGTTATCTGCGCCTGATCGCGGAAAGCTATGCTGGCGGACCTGTCGGGATCGAGACTTTGTCAGCCGCCCTTTCCGAAAGCCGCGATTCTCTGGAAGATGTGATCGAACCCTATCTGTTGCAAAAGGGCCTGATCCAGCGCACCCCGCGCGGGCGCATGCTGGCGCAGGCGGCATGGACCCATCTGGGGCTGGACGCACCCAAACCGCAGTCGGATTTGTTTGGATAGATGATGCAGGACGTTGCCCCTTATTTCACCCGTTCTGATGGTGCCTATGTTTTCGCCCGCTGGGGCCGGCCTATTGTGCCGGTCGTGTTTGGCGTGGATGACGCCACGCTTGCGGTGTTCAAAGGTGCCATCGAAGCGGTGGTGGTGCTGGCCAAACACAAGATGGACGAGCTTGACACAGAGATCGGCGCCAATCTGATGGTCTTCTTCTGCCATGACTGGGCGGAACTGGCCGAGGTACCGCATCTGGACCGTCTGGTGCCCGATCTGGTGCCCTTGGTCGCTCGTTTGCAGCAGGCGGACGCGAACCAGTACCGTATTTTTCGCTTTGATGATGCTGGCGGGATCAAGGCGGCTTTCGTGTTTCTGCGGATGGACGACCATCTGGCCCAAGTGCCCGCGGATACATTGGCACTGTCGCAGGCAGTGCAGGTGATCTTGTTGTGGTCCGATATGGCGTTCACCGATAAGCCGCCGCTGGCGTTGATGCACGGCAACGCCGTGTTGCGGCCCGAAGTGGCGGATGTGATCCGCGCTGCCTATGATCCGGTCATGCCGCAGGCGTCCCGCGATCCGTCTCATGCATTGCGCCTTGGCGCCCGTGTGCAAAGTCCGGTCTGATGCATGTCTTCGATCTGCGCGTTTATTACGAAGACACCGATCTGGCCGGCATTGTCTACTATGCCAATTATTTGCGCTTTATCGAACGCGCGCGGAGCGAATGGGTCCGTGAACTGGGTATAGATCAGGCGCAGATGAAGGCAGAAGGCATGGTTTTCGCTGTGCGCCGGGTCGAGGCGGATTACCTGTTGCCTGCCCGCTATGACGATCAGTTGCGCGTCGAAACGACGATGCAGCCCGGATCAGGTGCGCGGCTGGTCATGCGGCAGGATGTCAAACGCGGCGATACGATCCTGTTTTCAGCAATTGTCACGATCATCTGCATGACCACACAGGGCGTGGTTTGCCGCCTACCGGCGGTGATCCGCCAAGCGATGACGTAAAATCGTATCGTTTTCGGCTTTGTGATGCTGGTTTGGTTGGATTTGCCATATGATTTGCGCTAGTGATGGGCGCAATTGAGCCCGAACAGGGCCGTCAGGCAGAGCAGGCACATGGAAGTAGCACACGAATTCACAATGTGGGCGTTGTTCGCTCGCGCCACGATCATCGTCAAACTGGTGATGATCTTGCTGGTTGTCGCATCAGTCTGGTGCTGGGCGATCATCATCGACAAGACGATCCAGTTCCGCCGTGCGCGGGCCGAAGCGGAGGTGTTTGACCGCGCTTTCTGGTCCGGTGAACCGCTGGACCAGTTGTTTGAACAGACAGGGCCAGACCCCGACGGCGCATCAGAAAAGATATTCGCGGCTGGCATGCTGGAATGGCGCAGGTCCCACAGGCAAGACGGCGGGCTGATCGCCGGGGCCACCGCGCGGATCGACCGTTCGATGGATGTCGCCATCGCCAAAGAGGCCGCGGCACTGCAAAAAGGTTTGCCTGTGCTCGCCACGGTTGGGTCCACCGCGCCATTTGTGGGTCTGTTCGGGACGGTCTGGGGCATCATGAACGCTTTCATCGAAATCGCCGAAGCGCAGAATACCAACCTTGCCGTCGTCGCCCCTGGCATCGCCGAGGCGCTTTTGGCCACTGGTCTGGGCCTTCTGGCCGCTATCCCTGCGGTTATCTATTACAACAAGCTTTCCGCCGACAGTGACCGGGTCGTTGCTGGCTACGAAGCCTTCGCCGACGAATTTGCCACGATCCTCAGCCGCCAGTTGGATAGCTGATATGGGTGCCGGTGTCATGAAATCAGGTGGCGGCGGGGGCGGCAGAGGCCGCCGCCGGTCGCGTGGCGGCCAGCCGCCGCTGTCG
>PUNR01000350.1 GCA_003551805.1 Loktanella sp. | reverse complement strand
GCGAAAGCGCCTTGCCCCGGATGCCGGACTAAGCCCCTGTTCTAACGCAGAAAAAAGGCGGCCCGCGATCTGCGGGCCGCCTTTTTGTTTTTCAGCCGATCAATGATTGCGGCATTTGGTGATTGCGGCCAGTTCGGCACCGCTGATCCCGGTACGCGATACGATTGCCGGCGTGGACAGGCCATTGCGCGCCATTTCGACAGCTTCGCTGATCATCCGGTCTGTTACCAGCCAGTCGAAACCTTTGCGGATTTCGGCCATGTCTTCGGTCATGGCGTCCGTCACGGGCGTTTGCAGCTTGCTGGCAAGGGCCCCTATGTCTGCTTCGACTTGGCGGGCGTTGGCGGTGACCCGCTTCCGAATGCCGACTGCGACCCACAAGATCGCTGGCAAAAACACGACGCATGACAGCGCGAGGGTCAGAAAGGCAATTTCAAGATGTGTCATCAGTTATGTCCTGTCAGCGGGCAATAGCGTAAAGATCCTGCGATAGCTGGTCAGCCAGCCTGTCGCGGTCCACAGGATAGCTGCCCGCGGCCAGCGCCTGCCTGATGGATGTGACTTTTTCGGCGTCAAAGGGCGGACCTTGTTCCTTGATGCCTGCGACCATGCCGGCAACGGGCGATCCGTGCAGGCTGATCCGGTCAACGGCTTTGGGTGCGATATCGGCCCCGCTGGTGGCAGGGCGGGCCTGTGTTTGGGTTTCAGCGGCCAGAGGCCGCAGCTTTGCCATATGGCTTGATGAGATGGGTAAGACCATGTGCGATCTCCGGTCTGTTCTGGCGTATCTGTCGGGCAGATGCCCGGGGTGTCATCTGATGTAACGGCCCCCTGTCAGCGCATGTTAGGCAGTAGCGCAACTTTATTCGGGCCTGTCACGGTAACATGCAGGATGCGGTCGCTGCTGATGTTGCGCACACGGATATTCTGCCCCAATTGGCCATCATCCAGCGCGATGCCCGATGCCTCTATCACGATTGGTGCCTGCGCCAGCGCGATGGTGACAGGTCTGTCGCGGCTGACGGCTGTATCGTGTGCCAGATGCCGCCCCAGCAGCGGCGCACCGGCGCCCAGATTGGACCGCAAGGCGCGGCCGATCGCATGGTCAGGATCGGTCAGCAGATCGCCTTGCCCTGTCGCCCGCACGGGCCGTTCGGTCAGATGGTGCGCTTGCAGGATCGTGCCGCGTGGCAGGCTTTCTGTCAGAACGATGGCGGTGCCGCCTGCCGCCGCTGCCGTGCCGGGGGTGCGGCTGTCTTGCGGGTGGATCGCATCGCTGCGGATAACGCGCTGCCAGCCTGCGGTATCCGGACAGGTCAAGGATATGCGCGCCCAGCTGTCATCCATTGGCGCAATCGCAATATCCCCCACACAAGGCGGAAAGCCGCGATTGGCAGATAGATGTGGGGTAATCTGATGCCCGTCCTTTGCGGCGGCCGCAACAATCGCATCGCGCATATTGGTATCCGCGGCAAGCGGGCTTGCCAGCAGTGCCAGTACCAATGTCAGTGCGCGGATCACAGGCCAGCCTCGATGAAATAGACAAGTGCGCCGTGATCTGCCGCGGCATTGCGGCCCGGATCAAGCGGGCGCAAGACGCTGCGCCGGTCATAAAGCTGCGCTATCTCATAAATCGCGAACGGGTCTTGGCCTGCACCCACAAGCGCCAGCATCCCGCGCCTGATGCCATGGGCAGCACCCAAGGGCACCTCTGGTCCGTTCTGCCCGATTGTGATGCGCGCAGTTGGCGCATCGCAGGCCAGCGCGCTAAGGGCTTTTGTGACGTCAGAGGGCAGATCGCGGGTCAGGTGATGGGCGGCACGATCCGGCGTTTGCCCGGTCACAAAGCCTACGGCACCCGCTTGCGGCAGGTTGGCTGCGCGCTGGAACCTTTGCGTCGTCCATGTGCCATCGGGTCCGGCAAAGCCCAGATCCAGCGTCAACTGCACCTGCCCGCCATGCCGGATCAGCGCAATATCCAGCACCATTCGGTGATTGGACGGTGATTGCGGGGCTTGTCCCGCCATCAGCGTAGCATAATCCAGATCAGCGGGGTCCGCTGCCATGCGATCGGCGCGCACGCCGTCCAACGTGATTGCCGGATGGGCGGCGACGCTGCGCATCACATCCAGCGCAAGCTGCCGCGCCAGCGCATCACCCCAAGCAGGCACATCAGGGCGCAGATCAAAACGCGGTGGCAACGCTGTTACCGTCAGCCGCCGCCCCGGCGTGCATTGCCCGGCATTGGCTGGGCCAACATCGGCGCGGATGCGGACTTGCCATTGATCGCCCAAGCGTTCTGCTGCCAGAACCTGATGCGACAGGATACGTCCGGCGAATTGCACCATGGTGACATCCGCCGTAATTCGCGCTTGCGACAACACCGAATAACCATTGATTTGCGCGCCTCCGGCCAAGGCTGCGGCGATCAGTGCATCGGCCAAGGCGCGCCTGCGGGCGGCGTCGTGATCCTGCGCATCGGTGACAAAGGCGGTGCCTGTCGTCTCGATCCGCACGACCTGTGCCGTGACGGGCAGCGCGGCCAGCAAGGCAAGCACCAAAACCAACAGCCGCGCCATAGCGTCAGCGCCCCATCTGGGCCGCGCGCACGATGTAGCGCACGGTATCGGGGCTGAGCGCCATGGCAACTTCGTAGCCATCATCGCCTTTGGGTGTGATGCGCAGTGTCTGCGCGCCACGGATTTCACCCGCAACAAGCGCGCCGACCTGATCGTTCAGCAGCACTTGGTCGCGCAGGGTGCTGTGGGCGGAAATCTGGATGCCGTGAATCTGTTCGGTCAGATCGCGCAACGCTTCGATCCTTGCGGCGCGAATGGCCATCAGGCGTTTGTCGTTGATTGTCTGGCCCGGCTGACTGGCCACTTGCGCAAGGCCAAGTCCGGTGAATGCCACTACCTCGGGCGCTGCGGACATCGGGGCAGGGGCGGTCATCGCGTCGCGCATCTGCGCCAGTTCCACCGTCATCGGGTCCGCCCCCGTCGGCAGGGCATCAACGGCGCGTGGCGCGGATTGGCAGGCGGCAACCGGGGCAAGTAGCAGGATCACGCCTAGGGCGCGCAGGGACAGGGCGGGCATTGGAACCTCTTTGGAAAGTGTCTCTGCCACGGCTGCAAGGCCCGTGCCAGCGTAGGACGCAGGCACCGCAAAATCTGGCACAATCCTTGCAGCGACATCCGCGAAGACCCCAGCAAAGGATGCCCAACATGGCTTCCCCAACCGGCCCTGCCAAGGCGATTACAGCCGCCAGCATGATCTTGCCCATTGGCATTCTGGCGATCGTCGCAATGATGGTGCTGCCGGTGCCTGTCGTGCTGCTGGATCTGTTTTTTGTCTTCAACATCCTGTTGTCGCTGCTGGTGCTGATGGTGGCACTGCACAGCTTTCGACCGCTTGATTTTTCGTCCTTTCCGTCCGTCTTGCTGATCGCCACCGTGTTCCGGCTGGCGTTGAATGTCGCATCGACCCGGATCGTGCTGACCAGCGGGCATGAGGGCGCATCCGCCGCTGGCCGCGTGATCGAGGCTTTCGGCAAATTCGTCATCGCAGGCAATTTCGCCGTTGGCCTTGTCGTCTTTGTGGTGCTGATCATCATCAACCTTGTGGTCATCACCAAAGGGGCAGGGCGCGTGTCCGAAGTGTCGGCCCGTTTCACCCTTGATGCGATGCCCGGCAAACAGATGGCGATTGACGCCGACCTGAATGCGGGGCTCATGACCCCCGATCAGGCCCGCGCCCGCCGTGCCGAAGTCAGCGAAGAGGCGGATTTCTACGGCTCGATGGATGGCGCGTCGAAATTCGTCAAGGGCGACGCGATTGCGGGTATTCTGATCCTGCTGGTCAATATCATCGGCGGGATCATCATCGGCACCATGACCCATGGCCTGACCATGGCACAAGCGGCCGAGGTTTATACGCTTTTGTCAATTGGCGATGGTCTGGTGGCGCAGATCCCGTCGCTTTTGCTGTCGATCGCCACGGCGGTGATCGTGACGCGGGTCGCGTCGAAACATGACATGACCGGCCATATCGCGACGCAGGTGCTGTCGCGCAAATCATGGGCGCCGGTGGCGGTGGTCATGGCAGTGATCGGGCTGGTGCCGGGGATGCCCACATTGTTGTTTCTGACTGCCGCAGCCGGGGCGGGCATAGTTGCATGGAAAAACCAGAGTCCCACCCCCGATGACGCCGCCCCAGCCACAGGCAAACAGGCGCGCAGCGCGCCTTTGCCTGCGCCACAGCCGCAGACAGGTGCCGCCGCAACCCCCGATACCAGCGCCATCACCCCCGAAGATATCACTGATTATGCGCCAATCACGATCCAGATCGGTTTTGGCCTGATCCCGCTGATTGATGCCGGATCCGGCGGGGCGCTTGTGTCGCGGATCACCGGTATCCGCAGGGATGCATCACGCGCGATGGGCTTTGTCGTGCCGGGGGTGCGGATCCGTGATGATATGGCGCTGCCCGCCAATGCCTATCGCATCCGCATCCGTCAGACCATCGTGGCCGAAGACACGGCCTATCCTGACCGCAAACTGGCCCTGCCCGGCGCGCGATCCACCCGTAAACTGCGCGGGATCGAGGTAAAGGATCCTTCCTTTGGACTGGATGCAATCTGGATACAGCCGCATCAACAGACCGAGGCAGAGGCGGACGATTACGTCGTGATCGAACCCGACTCCGTGATCGCCACACATTTGAGCCAGAAACTTTACGCGCATGCCGCTGAATTGATCGGCGCGGATGATGTGCAGGAATTGCTGGACAATCTGGAACGTGCGGCACCCACATTGGTCGAACAGGTCGTGCCAAAGCTGGTGCCATTGCATGTGCTTGTCGCGGTTCTGCGCAGGCTGCTGGCCGAACGGATGCCGATTGCCGATCTGCCGCGGATTCTTGAAGAACTGGCAGGCCTTGCCGGGCGCAGCGCCGACCCCACCGATCTGGCCGAGGCGTTGCGCCCCGCCATAGCACCGCAACTGTTGCAACAGATCGCACCTTTAAAAGAAGCGGTGCAGGTCATCACGCTGGCCGCGGATCTGGAACAGATGCTGACAAGGTCACAGCACGATACAGCCGGGCTGATCGTGGATGCGGGTCTGACGGGGCGTATCTTGCAAGGGATCAATCAGGCTCAGGAAATGCTGGCCGCCAAAGGGCAAGAGGCAATTATTGTCGTCTCTGCCCCGCTGCGGCGTAATTTCGCGGGCTTTCTGCGCGGCCATGGCGTGCAGGCCATTGTCTTTGCCGTGAACGAGCTGCCTGACAACCGCAGGCTGGATGTGGTCGCCAGTATTGGTGCGCAACCCGCCCTTGGCGATGGTGAAGGAATGGCGGCATGACCACGATCACCATCCGCGCCCCTGATAGTGTGACAGCGCTTGAACTGGTCCAGAAACGGCTGGGCGACGATGCGCTGATTTTGTCCAGCACCTGGGCCGATGGGCAGGTGGAAATCGTGGCAAGCGATGAAACCCCCGTTGCTGTCCCGCCCCCTATCGCCACAGCCGTGGCCGCGCCAATGCCCGCGCCAGCGCCTGTTGACCCTGCGCCACTGCCCGTGCGCCCGGCTTTGGGGGCCACCCGCGATGCGGAGCCTGTGGCCTTGCCCGGTTTCCTGTTGCGCGCGGACCATCCGATGATGCCACCGTCGCCCTTTGGCGCTGTCCTGTTGCGCCAAGAGATGCTGACAACCCGCCGTCTGGTGCTTTTCGGCCCGGCAGGTGCGGGCAAATCCATGGCGGCGATCCAATATGCCCTGTTGCGCAGGACCGCGGCAAAGCCAGAGCCGGTAGAATTTTTCTTTATCGGATCAGGCTCTCATAGCGACGGCGCCCTGTTGGCACAAAAATCGCATCTGATCGGCATGGAAACCCGATTTTGCCCTGCCTCTGACCTGCCTGACCCCACGCCTGACAGCGTGCAGGTGGTCGTCGTCTCTGCCCGTACGCGAGAAGCGGCGATGTTTGCACGCGTAGCCTGCGCTGAAAAGCGCGGGGCAGGTGTGATCGTGCTGCCAACGGGTATGCGCGCGGATATCCTGCGTAGCCTTGCCACGCCTTATCGGCAGATAACGCAGGCCGCGATCCTGTCGCAGCCGCAGTTCCTGCCGCCCGCTGCTGCGGATTTCACGGCGCTTTCTGATCTGGGGATACCGCATTTGTGGATCTCTGCGCCGGATCGTTTGGTGAACGGACTCGATCCTGTCCCGCCCCCGTTTGCCGCCCCCAAGCCTGTTACCCTTTAAAAAGATGCAGAGCCATGCCGATGATTGCCCCAAAAGCCTATACCGAACAGCAAAACCCGGCAGACAAGCGTGTGCTGGATCATCTTGATCTGGTGCGCCGTCTGGCCTGGCATTTTCAGGGCCGCGTCGGGCGCTTTGTCGAAATCGACGATCTGATCCAGGCGGGCTATCTGGGGTTGGTGGATGCCGCGCAACGCTATTCGGTCCGCGACGGTGTCAGCTTTGCCGCCTATGCCGCGATCCGCGTGCGCGGTTCGATCATTGATTACCTGCGGCGCAATTCCAACCTGTGTCGCGCGACCATCAGCATGCGCCAGAAGATCGAGAAAACCCGCGCCCGCCTGACCCAGCAATTGGGCCACGATCCTGACCATGCGACACTGGCGCAAGCGCTGGACATGACGCAGGTGGATCTGTCCGATTGGGAAGCGCGGTTTCAGGTCAACCAGATCGACAGTCTGGATGATATTTATACCGATCATTCGCTGGCTTTCAGCAGCAACATGAGCTCGGCCGAGGATGCGGTGGACCAATCCCAGATGAAGGCGTTGTTGCGCCTAGCCCTTGACGACCTGCCCGAACGCGAGGCGCTGGTGCTGCAACTGTATTATGTCGAGGAAATGAACGTCTATGAAATCGCGGCCACCTTGGGTGTGACCACGGGCCGAGTGTCGCAAATCAAGAAAGCTGCCGTCAATCGCCTGCGCGAGGCAATCTTGGCCCGTATGGAACCCGCAGCCTGACAGGCCGCGGGTTTAACGCCTGGCGTTCCAGGCATCGACCAGATTGGTCAGATAATCGGCTGTAGAATTCAATTGGGACACAACTTGTTCCATCTGGGTAAAGCGCGCCATGTAACGGGCGCGCAATTCCTCTGACCTTGTCCCTAGCCGTTCCAGCGCGATGTTTTCCGTGCCGATGCTGCGTTGCAATGTCTGTTCGCGATCGGCCAAGGGGCCGTTGCGGCCCATATTCGTGGTCAGGAAATCCTGCATCACGTTCAGCAGGCTGGGATGATAGGTCACAACCGCGCGTTCCGTTTCAGCTGAAACCGTCAGCGTCACCCCCCGCAACGGCCCGGTGGCGACACGGTAATGCCATTTGCCATCGACCGTCTGATTGCCGAACAGTGGCACACCG
>PUNR01000081.1 GCA_003551805.1 Loktanella sp. | reverse complement strand
TTGGTCGTCATCGGGGCGGTGGGGGTGGTCATGGGGCATGTGGGGCCTCTGCCGGTTGCAGCCAATGGGCGTAGATTTCGGCATCGACCGTGTCATGCGGGTTTTCGGCCTCGGCCCCCCATAATTCGGCCATGGTAAAGCGGATACGCAAAAGTGGGCTGGGCGCAGGGCGGTGGCGATAGGCCAGCTGTTCGGGGTTGGGAAAGCTGCCAAGCTTGCGTTCGACCCAGCCGGTCTTTCCGCGCAGATAGGCGGGGGTGCGCACATGGCCGGGCGGCATATCGGCGCGCACGCGCATGTAGCTGCGCTCAGTCACGGCAAGCGTCACCGTAGGTGGTGCCGCGGGCGGCGATATCTGTCATGCGGCGGGCCAGTTCGGCAGTGGTGTAGACGCCAGCCTCGACCAGGTTCTGGTTGATGGCGGCGATCCAGCGTTCGTAATAGGTCATCGTCTCGAACGCGTCTTCGCCCATGTCTTCGAGCACGCGGCGCAGGCCGTCCACGGTGAAATGGCCCTTGCTGCTGGCAATCACCATCAGCGCATCGACGCGTTTTTCCCATAGCGCGAAATCATGCTGGTCTTGTGGCACCTGATCTGCGGGCAGGCCGCCCATGTCGTGCCAGCGCCGTCCGGGCGGGGGGGTGGTGTTCTGTGTCATAGTGCAAGGATTACGCAGATCACGCGGCCCTGTCCACGCGATTACGTCAGGTGGGTCATGACCCACCCTACGTCGAATCGCCATCCGGTTCGCGGTAGGTGATGACACCGGCGTCAGCAAGTTCGCGCACGGCGGTGGTGACGGCACCCATCGCCGCTTCTGCATCGGCTTTTCGGACCGCCCCGCGTTCGGCGGCATCTTCACGCAACTGACCTGCCATGCGCTGCGACAGGTTTTCCAGAATATATTCCGCCGAGGCCACCAGATCGGCATCACCGGCCAGCGCCGCGGCCAGCGCCGTGGTCAGCACATTTGCGTCCACCGACCGGATACAATTGGGGATATCGGTCGGTTTCACGCGCGGTGCGATATCTTTGAAGGTAAAGATCGCGCGGCGCACGTCGCTTGCAAAATCAGGATCTGTCGCGCCCAACCCTTCCAGCATGTCGTCGCGCGTATCGGTCGTGGCGGAATTGAGGATCGCACCAAGGCGTTGCACCGGCGCTTTTTCAAAGGCGATCGGGGCGTTCTGGGCGTAATCCTGCGCCAGCGCACGGCCGATGCGGCGCACGACGTCAGGGGCGATATCAGCTGTCAGCGACATCGCATAGGTGATCCGGCGCGCGCGCGGTCCGGGGGTTTTTGCCAGCACCTCTGCCGCTTTGGCGACGGGCAGTTTGGATAAGGCCACGGCACAGATTTCGATGCTTTCTGATTCCATGATCCGCACCAGTCGCGGCACCGTCAGATCCGCGATCACTGGCCAGTGATCGCCGTTGCGCACGCTGTCCATCTGCGATTGTAACCGCTGGGCAAGATCGGGGCTAAGATGGTTGGCCAATGCCGATATCGCCCCGTCGCGGCTGCCGGGGGCGGCCATGCCGATGGCGTCCAGCGCATCGGCAAATTCAGATGCGACGGTTTCCATCGTCGCACGGTCCAGCAGACGCAGGGCGGCCAGTTCGCCTGTCAGTAGTTCCTGCAATGATTCCGGCAGGTCAGACAAAGGCAGGCTGCCGCCATCGGCGATCAGCATCTGCACGACAATCGCAGCCTTGCGCCGCCGCGTGAGGGAAGATTCGGATGACAGGGCAGACATCTGGTTCATACAGCCACCCTACAGGGCAGGCTGTAAACAAACCGTTAGCAGCGCGCGGTCATGACCCGGGATGCGTGACCATGATCGACATTTTTTTCAGCTGTTCGACCGTCGATGTGGACAGCGACGCCTGACTGCTGGTGGCGGCATGCAATTTATCAAACCGGGACACAATTTCAGCGATTTCATCGTCGTTATATTCGCGGTCGCTGCGGGCAAAGCCCGACATGCTGTGGGTGTCACCTGCGTTGGTGGCGTAAACGATCCCGTACTTCATGCCGTATCCGGCGGCCTGCGTCAAAATGCCAGCCGGGTCATCCAGATCGGACCATCTACAAAACCCTGTGTTTTCAAAACACCATGATACGGTAGGGTCATTGACCAAAAGCCCAGAGTTTGAATAATGGTCAAGCCATCCGCGAGGATAGCTTTGAAAGAAATAAGCCGGAGTCGTAAAATTGATATGCAATCCCAAAGCATAACCTGCGGCTGCGCGGTCCTTGAATTCACCCAGTATAGAGCTGAGTTCAAGGTCGGTATTAGGCATGTAGCTACTCGCTTTCAGGTTGCTATGTCGGGTAATCCGGCGATAGTGTTTGTCGTCATCAGTAGTTGTAAGTTTAGCGGCAACAGTAGATCATCAACAAGGGCTTTGTCGCATCTGACCGGCCAGAGGAAGTTTAATGTCCGCACTATTGGGCCCTGATGACATTGTGCAGCTGGCACCATCAGGGCATTATATCGCCCTGCGGATAGGTTTCGCCTTTCCGATGGAAGAGGTCAATGAACTGCCTTCTGACTGGGTAGAACACTATACAAAACAACGGTTTATGCTGTTTGATCCGACCGTTCGCTGGGCCTATGGCAACAGTGGATCAAGACGCTGGAGCGAGTTTGAACTGGACGATCCAAAGCGTGTAATCCTGCAGGCGCGCAGCTTCGGGCTGCGCTACGGCGTGACCGTTGCCGTCACTGACGCTGCTGCCGGGGGGCAACGTTCCTTCGCATCTTTCACACGGGCGGACCGCGAATATACCGATCTTGAGGTCAAGTTGCTGCACGCCTACATCACCCGGCGCCACAAAGAGACCGCGCCACCGACGAATCTGACCCGTGCAGAGCTTGAAGCTTTGGGGATGGTGAAGGATGGTAAGCGGCTCAAGGAAATCGCGCATGCGTTGAGTGTGAGCGAAGGAGCGATCAAGCAGCGTCTGAAAAATGCCAAATTAAAGCTTGGTGCAAAAACAGGCAGTCAGGCGGCCGCTTTGGCAAATCAGTTCGGCCTAATTTGACGTAACGTGCACTTGTTGCCGTATTTTAATACAATTAGACATAATTTGTCCGTAATGAGGAGGTGTCGCAACCAAGAGGTGCGATGCGTGTTGATGACTCGCCTATTATAGCATCGAGGGACTTATGGAAAAGATCACATTCAATCTGACACAACTGCACCGCCACGGAACGGCGTTTTTCGAATATCTGGCGTTGCGCAAACAGTTCTTCGTGGACCAGCTAGGCTGGGATATCCCGCATGATGATGCGGTCGAGATGGACCAGTATGACAACCCGCAGGCTTATTATTCGTTGGTTTTGCAGGATGGCAAAGTGATCGGTGGTGGCCGCGCCATGGCGACTACAGCACGCTGGGGTGCGCATACCTATATGTTGCGCGATGCGGTCGAAGGCAAGATCATCGGCATTCCCGATACAATCGTCGATCAGATCATGGTGACTGCAAATGTCTGGGAATGTACCCGTGTTGTGGTGTCATCGGACATCAAGGATCCGGCTGTGTCCGGTCAATGCCTGTCGTTGATTGTTGAAGGTCTGGCCGAACAGGCCCGCGATCAGGGCGCGACCGAGATGATGGCGCTTAGCCGTCCGTCCCTGCTGCGTGCGCTGCGCAAGATCGGCTATGCGCCGCGCATGATTGGCGAACCCTACATCAACGCCGATGATGGTCGCCGTTATGTCGCGATGAGCATGGATGTCACGGGCAAGATTGCCCCGAAACCAAGTAAGCGTACTGAAACGGTGTCAGCTTACGAACAGCCGCTTTACGCGCAATCGCCGCTTTGACGCCGGCGGGTTGTGATCCGGGCGTGGTCCCGCCCGGATAGAACCGCCGATTTATTACGCGCCAAAGACCCGCGCGAAAATCGTATCAACGTGTTTCATGTGATACCCGAGATCGAATTTCTCTTCGATCTCCTCGGGGGAAAGTGCGGCCAGAACATCGGCATCTGCCAGCAATTCGGTCTTGAAATCGGCACCCTGTTCCCAGACCCGCATCGCATTGCGCTGCACCAGTTTATAGGCGTCTTCGCGGTTCACACCCGCCTGTGTCAACGCCAGCAGGACGCGCTGCGACATCACCAAGCCGCGGAATTTGTTCATATTAGCCAGCATGTTGTCGGGATAGATCACCAGCTTTTCGATCACACCCGCCAAACGGTGTAGCGCGAAATCCAGCGTGATCGTCGTATCCGGCCCGATGGCGCGTTCGACCGACGAATGGCTGATATCGCGTTCATGCCAAAGGGCCACATTTTCCATCGCAGGCACCACCGACATCCGCACCAGACGCGCAAGGCCGGTCAGGTTTTCTGTCAGCACAGGGTTGCGCTTATGCGGCATGGCAGAGCTGCCTTTTTGCCCGGCAGAGAAAAACTCCTCGGCTTCCAGCACTTCGGTGCGCTGCATGTGGCGGATCTCAATCGCGATGTTTTCGATGCTCGATGCGATGACACCCAGCGTGGCAAAGAACATCGCGTGCCGGTCGCGGGGAATGACCTGCGTGCTGATCGGTTCTGGTGTCAGGCCAAGCTGGGCGCAGACATGTTCTTCGACACTGGGGTCAATGTTGGCGAAAGTGCCGACAGCGCCGGAAATAGCACCGGTGGCGATTTCCGCACGGGCATGGACCAGACGGGCGCGGCCACGGTCCATTTCAGCATAGAATCGTGCAAAGGTCAGGCCCATCGTTGTGGGTTCGGCATGAATGCCGTGGCTGCGCCCGATGCGCACGGTGTCTTTATGTTCCAGCGCGCGGGTTTTCAGCGCCGCCAGCACACGGTCCATGCCAGCCAGCAACAGGTCGGTCGCGCGGACAAGCTGCACGTTGAATGTCGTGTCCAGCACATCGGATGATGTCATGCCCTGATGCACGAAACGCGCGGTATCCTGCCCGATGATCTCGGCCAGATGGGTCAGAAAGGCGATGACGTCGTGTTTTGTCACGGCCTCGATTTCATCAATCCGGGCGACGTCGAACGCCACGTCTTTGGCTTTCCACACGGCGGCGGCGTTGTCGGCGGGGATCACGCCGATGGCGGCTTGGGCGTCGCAGGCATGGGCCTCGATCTCGTACCAGATGCGGAACTTGGTGGCGGGGTCCCAGATGGCGGTCATTTCGGGGCGGGAATAACGTGGGATCATGGGACACCTTTTGATTGATCTGGGCAGCAGCCTGCCTTTGCGTCATAAAAGGGAAGGGGCCAAGCCTCAACCCAAGAACAAGGATGTTGCGGTGCCGGGGCGTGGTGATTTTGCAGGAATGTGGCAGTTAACGCGCCGGATTGATGACCGGCACGGGCAAATGCGGGGTGATTTCACCGGCACCGCTGTGTTGACGCCGGTCGGGGATGATCTGCTGGACTATGTCGAAAACGGGCAAATGCGCTTTGGCGATGCAGCCCCGATGACGGCGACACGCAGCTACCGTTGGCAGTTTCGGCAGAATCTGGTGCTGGTGCGTTTCGCTGACGGGCGCGATTTCCACAGTTTTACGCCAGCGGGGCAGGCGGCTGGCACCGATCACCCCTGTGGGGAAGATCACTATACGGTTGTCTACGACTTTACCCGCTGGCCTGATTGGCGTGCCACATGGAATGTCACTGGCCCGCGCAAGGATTATACATCGGTGACAGATTACGTCAGGGCGGCGGGGTGAACCCCGCCCTACAGGCTTTGCTTGCGCCGCGCCGCAGCATCGGCAATAAATACACGAGTTAACAAAATAGGGGAGAGCGGCAGATGGCCCTCGCATTGAATGACAGAGTCCTGACCGAGGCTTTCGGCCCATCCAGCGGCACCGCCTTGCGCGTCAAGCAGGCGCTGATGGTGGTTATGGGCATCGTGCTGCTGGCCGTGATGGCCAAGATCAAAGTACCGGTGCCCGGCAGCCCCGTCGCGATCAGCATGGGCACATTCGCCGTGCTGACCATCGGTGCCGCCTACGGCCCGCGTCTGGGTCTGGCGACGATCATGGGCTGGATGATTGTCGGGATGCTGGGTTTTGACGTGTTCCAAAGCTCGACCGCTGATCTGAATGGCCTGTCTTACATGATGGGCAGCACCGGCGGCTATCTGGTTGGCTATGTGCTGGCGACGCTGGCGCTGGGTTTTGCCGCACGCGCGGGCTGGGACCGGTCGGTCGTGCTGATGGCGCTGGCGATGTTGGCAGGCAATGTGCTGATCTATGTGCCGGGTCTGGCGTGGCTGGCGGTGCTTTACGGACTGGAGGCACCGATTCTGGCATGGGGCCTGACACCGTTCCTGCTGGGCGATGCGCTGAAACTGGGTCTGGCCGCACTTCTGGTGCCCGGTCTGTGGAAGCTGATCGGCGACGCGCGCAAGTAAGCGCAGGCGAAGCTGAGAGTTGAGTGGCGCGGGCTGAAAGGTCCGCGCTTTTTTTGTTGGGTGAAGTCTAATACCTGAGAGGCTTGTGTGGAACCATGCTGAGATTGCCGACGTTGGCGTGCTGAGCAGAGGCTTACCATTCTAAAGGAGAACAGCGAAATGAAGCATGCCTTGATTTTCGATTGTGAGTTCTTGACGGCTGAAGGAGCGCCATCACGCTTCTGGTGCGGTCCATATGATCCGGATCCGGTCGTTGCTCAGATCGGCGTGATAAAGTTAGGCCTTGAGAACGACTTCCCGATACTTGACACATTGCGCTTGTATGTCATCCCCCGTGATCGTCGCGGCGAAAGGGTCATGCTTGATCCATTCTTTACAAAACTGACCGGAATCGCGGACGTAGATATTGAACGGGAGGGTTTACGCCTTCACGAAGCACTTGAACGCGTTAAGCATTTTGCTTTAGGTATGCGGCTTTGGTCGTGGGGAAAAGACGAGTTCAATATGGTCGCGATCAGTTGCTATGTTGAGGGACTCGTACCACCCGTTCCTATCACTCAGTTTGGCAATGCTTGCGATCTTCTGCTCAAGGCAGGGATGCCATATGACGACCTAAAAAAGACCCGCAGCAATTCATTGTCCGATTACTTCAACGTCGCGCATCCACCGCTTAAGGGGCATGATGCTTTGGACGATGCGCTCTGCGTTGCATACGTCGTTCAGTCCCTTCTCCAGCAAGAAAAACTCGACCCGTCAGATATGGCGTGATTTTCAGCTCGCCCCAAGTAGATTTCGCCCAACACCAGACTACGATATGACCACTTGTTTACGTCATTCGACGGATATTTTTGTCATCCCGTCACCGCAGTCCCGCAAATAAAAAACCCCGCCTGACTGAACAGGCGGGGTTTCTTCGCGATCAGGCTGTGATCAGCAGCTGTAATACATCTTGTATTCGATCGGGTGCGGTGTGTGTTCGTAGGCGTAAACCTCTTCCCAGCGCAGCGCCATGTAGCCTTCCAGCTGGGATTTGGTGAACACGTCACCGG
>PUNR01000348.1 GCA_003551805.1 Loktanella sp. | reverse complement strand
TTCTTTGGCAGTGCGCAATTTCAGTGTGACGGCTTGTGCGCCCTCGCCCAGATCTTTGGATTTTATCACCCGAAGCTTGCCCAATGGTGGCAAAACCACGTCATCACCACGCGCAATCGCCTCTCCGATAACGGCAAGGGCGGCGTCCACGGCCGTCTTGGCGTCACGCTTTTTCAGCGTGGTGCGGGCGACGATCTGTTCAAGCAGATCCGGCTTTTTGAATTGCGCGGTATCTGCCGGGGGTTCGTTGGCGGCGGGGGTGTCGGGTAACATTTCACTATCCTTAATTGAACTACCGCGACCTTAGCATTTTTCCCGTCCGAGGAAAGCGAAAGGCGCGCCCTTTCGGTGCGCGCCTTTGCCGGATGTCATGTGCCGCACGATCAATGCGTGCGTGCAGCCTCTTGCGGGTTGCCCGCTTTGAGGGCGGCGGCGGCGGCTTCTTCTGCGGCCTCGTCCCATTCGATGGGTTCCGGTTTCCGGACCAGCGCATGTGCCAACACTTCTGACACGTGGCTGACGGGGATGATGGTCAGCCCTTCTTTCACGTTGTCAGGGATGTCAGGCAGATCGCGTGCGTTTTCCTGCGGGATCAGCACCGTGGTGATGCCGCCGCGCAGTGCCGCAAGCAGTTTTTCCTTCAGGCCGCCAATCGGCATCGCATTGCCGCGCAAGGACACCTCGCCTGTCATGGCGATATCGCGGCGCACAGGAATCTGCGTCAGGACCGACACAATGGATGTGACCATGGCAAGACCAGCAGACGGCCCGTCCTTGGGTGTCGCACCGTCCGGCACGTGGACGTGAATATCTATCGTGTCGAATTTTGGCGGCTTCACACCGATTTCAGGCGCGATGGAGCGTACATAGCTGGATGCCGCATCAATCGATTCCTTCATCACATCGCCCAGCTTGCCGGTGGTTTTCATCCGGCCTTTGCCCGGCAGACGCAGCGCTTCGATGTTCAAAAGCTCGCCGCCCACCGATGTCCACGCCAGCCCTGTGACGACACCGATCTGATCGCTTTCTTCGGCCAGACCAAAGCGGTGCTTTTCCACGCCCAGAAAATCGTTGAGGTTGGCGGCGGTGACGGTAATCACCTCTGCCTCTTTCTTGACGATCTGGGTCACGGCCTTACGGGCGACCTTGGCCAGTTCACGTTCGAGGTTCCGCACGCCTGCCTCGCGGGTGTAGACGCGCACCATCGACAGCAGCGCATCATCGGCGACACTGAATTCCTTGGCACGCAGGCCGTGGTTTTTCATGACCTTGGGCAGCAGGTGCTGTTTGGCGATCTCGACTTTTTCATCCTCGGTATAGCCCGACAGCGTGATGATCTCCATCCGGTCCAGAAGCGGCCCCGGCATGTTGTAGCTGTTGGCCGTCGTCAGGAACATCACGTTCGACAGGTCATATTCGACCTCCAGATAGTGATCGACGAATGTCGCGTTCTGTTCTGGGTCCAACACCTCAAGCATTGCCGATGCGGGATCGCCACGGAAATCCTGCCCCATCTTGTCGATTTCATCGAGCAGGATCAGCGGGTTGGTGGTTTTCGCCTTTTTCAGCGCCTGAATGATCTTGCCGGGCATGGAGCCGATATAGGTCCGGCGGTGGCCACGGATCTCGGATTCGTCGCGTACGCCGCCCAGTGAGATGCGGATGAATTCACGCCCTGTGGCCTTTGCGACGGATTTGCCAAGGCTGGTTTTACCCACGCCGGGAGGGCCGACCAAGCACATGATCGGGCCTTTCAGCTTGGCCGAGCGTTGCTGCACGGCCAGATATTCGACGATCCGTTCCTTGACCTTTTCCAAGCCATAATGGTCGGCGTCCAAGATCGCCTGCGCTTTGTGCAGGTCTTTCTTGGTGCGCGATTTCACGTTCCACGGCAGACCCAGAATCCAATCCATGTAGTTGCGCACCACGGTCGCTTCGGCGCTCATGGGGGACATGGATTTCAGCTTCTTCAGCTCGGCATCGACCTTTTCGCGGGCCTCTTTCGACAGCTTGGTTTCCGCAATGCGCGCTTCGAGTTCGGCGACTTCGTTCTGGCCGTCTTCGCCGTCGCCCAGTTCCTTCTGGATCGCCTTCATCTGTTCGTTCAGATAATATTCGCGCTGCGTGCGTTCCATCTGCGATTTGACGCGGGTCTTGATCTTGCGTTCGACCTGCAGCACGGACATTTCGCCCTGCATCAAGCCATAAACCTTTTCCAGCCGTTCCGAGACGGACAGCGTTTCAAGCAGCGCCTGTTTCTGCGCAACTTCGATGCCCAAATGCCCTGCCACGAGATCGGCAAGTTTGGCAGGCTCAGTCGTGTCGCTGACGGCGGCCATGGCTTCTTCGGGGATGTTCTTCTTGACCTTGGCGTAGCGTTCGAATTCGGACGCTACGTTGCGCACCAAGGCTTCAACCTCGGTTTCATCGCCGGATTCTTCGGTCAGGTATTCGGCTGTCGCCTCGAAGAATGAATCGTTTGGCACAAAGCCTGTGATCTGCACACGGCTACGCCCTTCGACCAGCACCTTTACGGTGCCGTCGGGCAGTTTCAGCAATTGCAGCACATTGGCCAGCACGCCGTTTTTATAGATGCCGTCCTGATCGGGGTCATCCTGACCGGGATCGATCTGGCTGGACAGCAGAATTTGCTTGTCGTCCTGCATCACCTCTTCCAAGGCACGCACAGATTTGTCGCGGCCCACAAACAGCGGCACGATCATGTGGGGGAAAACCACGATGTCGCGCAATGGCAGGACTGGGTAGGATGAACTCAATGGTTCTTGCATGGTCTTTTCCTTTTCTGGCAGAACGCCCCTGCCCCGAAATATCGGCAACGTGGCGCGTCCCCTCTTGGTCATTACAAATGGGGCTGACATTGGGGCCTGTCAACCAGCCCGACGTTACAGCGGGTCGATATCGCCTTGCGCACGGGTGCTGTGGAAATCGGCCTCCCATGCGGCAAATGTGCCTGCGGAAATAGCATCGCGCATACCGGCCATGATTTCCTGAAAATAATGCAGGTTATGCCAGGTCAGCAGCATGCCGGAAATCATCTCCTGCGACCGGAACACATGGTGCAGATAGGCGCGCGAATAATTGGCGCAGGCGGGGCATGTGCAAGCCTCGTCCAAGGGGCGCGGATCATCGGCGTGGCGGGCGTTTTTGATGTTCACGACACCGTGGCGTGTGAACACCTGCCCTGTGCGGCCTGACCGTGACGGCAGCACGCAATCCATCATGTCGATGCCACGCTTGACGGCACCGACGATGTCGTCGGGTTTGCCAACACCCATCAGATAGCGGGGTTTATCTTCGGGCAATTGGTCGGGCGCGAAATCAAGCACACTGAACATCGCCTCCTGCCCTTCACCCACGGCCAGACCGCCGACAGCGTAGCCGTCAAATTCAATCGCGCGCAGGGCTTGGGCGGATTCTTCACGCAGGTCTTGTTCCAGCCCGCCCTGCTGGATGCCGAACAGCGCATGACCCGGACGGTCGCCAAAGGCATCGCGCGACCTTTGCGCCCAGCGCATCGACAGATCCATGCTGGATTTGATCCGGTCACGGTCAGCGGGCAAGGCCGGGCATTCATCGAAACACATCACGATGTCAGAGCCTAGCAGCGCCTGAATTTCCATCGACCTTTCTGGTGTCAGATGATGGCTGGACCCGTCGATGTGGCTTTTGAACGTCACGCCTTCTTCGGTCAGTTTGCGCAGGCCCGCCAGTGACATCACCTGAAACCCGCCGCTGTCAGTCAGGATCGGCTTGTCCCAGTTCATGAACTTATGCAGCCCGCCCAGACGTGCGATCCGTTCCGCCGTGGGGCGCAGCATCAGGTGATAGGTATTGCCCAGCAGGATATCAGCGCCTGTGGCCGCCACGCTTTCGGGCAGCATCGCCTTGACCGTCGCCGCCGTGCCCACCGGCATAAAGGCCGGCGTGCGGATCGCGCCACGCGGAGTGCTGATGGCACCGGTGCGCGCCTTGCCGTCGGTGGCGTGCAGTTGAAACGAAAAGCGGTCTGTCATCGCGTGATCCTTTTGCTGGCAAGTCCTATGCCAGCCGCACGACGGTTTGAAAAGCCCGCCCCTTTACGCCCACCTCTGCAAACCCTATATGTTTGCTCAGGAATACGGGGATAATCTAGATGACCAATGCAAATGCCCAGCTTGAAGGTACACCACTGATCGTGCCATCAACCACCGACCATCCGCTGTACGAGGATATCGTGGCAGCCTGCCGTTCGGTCTATGACCCTGAAATCCCGGTGAATATCTTTGATCTGGGGCTGATCTACACGATCGAGGTCAAAGAAGATAACGCCGTCAGCGTTATCATGACCCTGACTGCACCGGGCTGTCCGGTGGCGGGTGAAATGCCTGGCTGGGTCGCCGACGCAATCGAACCCCTGCCCGGCGTCAAGCAGGTCGACGTCGAAATGACATTCGAGCCGCAATGGGGCATGGACATGATGTCAGATGAGGCGCGGCTGGAACTGGGGTTCATGTAAAAGCAAAGTTATTTCATTGCTTTTAGCAATAGCAAAGAAATATATTTGCTTTACTGCCAAGCAAAAGCTACCCTTTGCTTATGTCCCAAATCATCGCCGCCCTGACTGGGGATATCGTCAAATCCCGCAAAGCATCGCCCGAGGTGTTGGAACAGGCGTTCACCATTCTGCGACGAAGTGCGGCTGATTTTGGCCAGCAACGTGATCTAGACCTGCGATTTACCCGCAATCGCGGCGATGGCTGGCAAGTGGTACTGACCCGCCCTGATGAATGCTTTGACGCCATCCTTTACCTCGTCGCCAGCTTGCGCGCCGGACAGACCGGCTTAGACACACGGATCGCGGCGGCGATTGCGCCGGTGGACAGTCTTGGCACCCGCGACCTGTCAGATGCAAGCGGCCACGCCTTCTTTATCGCGGGCGACACGCTTGACCGGATGGCACGGGCGGAACAAATCAAAATCGCTAACCTAGGCGACGCACAGACCGCTCTTGTCGACCTGACCGCAAATATCGCTGCCCGCTGGACCGCAACACAGGCGCAGGCGGTCGCGATGGCGCTGCTTGATCCTGCGAAAACCCACGACGACATTGCATCCGCGCTTGGTATCACGCGGCAGGCGGTGCAAAACAGGCTGGCGGGTGCCGGCTACGGCGCGTTCGACAAAGCCCGCGCCGCGATGCGCAACCTGACACCGGACCCAAAGCCATGATCGAAACCTTCGCCGCCCTGCTCTTTGCCCATGTGCTGGCGGATTTTGTGATCCAGACCCGATGGATGGTGGACCAGAAACGCAAACCGCAAATCTTGCTGCTGCACGGGGTGATCGTGCTGATCACGCTGCAACTGGCAACAGGGCATGTGACGGCTTGGCCGCTGCTGGCGCTGGCTCTGGCGCATCTGGTCATCGATGCGGTCAAGACCTACGCCCCACACGGTGACGGTCTGGTACCATTCGTGATCGACCAGCTGGCGCATCTGGCCACATTGATTATCGCGGCAGTCATGGCACCGGCACTATGGCAAACCGGGATCTGGGCTGATCTGGCATGGTTGCCCGGGCTGATGGTGCTGGCCAGCGGATTGTTGATCTGCACAAGGGCGGGGGGGTTCGCGATTGGCTTGCTGATGGCGCCTTGGGCGAACAGCGATCTGCCCAAGGGGTTGAAGAACGGCGGTTCCCTGATCGGTGTGCTGGAACGCGGGCTAATCTTTCTGCTGCTGCTTGCAGGTCAGCCCACCGGCGTCGGCTTTCTGATCGCGGCAAAATCGGTGCTGCGGTTCGACACAACCGCACGGGACCAAAGCGCCAGCGAATATGTGATTATCGGCACATTGGCGTCCTTTGGCTGGGCGCTGCTGTTCGGCTACGGCACCATTGTGATGTTGTCATACCTGCCAGCGCTTGGATTCCTGCCGCAAAGTCCCTAGGTTAAGAGCACAGACCAAAGAGGTATTCCCATGTTCGGCATCCCCGGCAAACAAGCTGTCACCATTACAGACAAAGCAGCCGCACAGATCGCGCGGCTGATGGCCAAGGACAGTCATCAGGGCCTGCGGATCGGCGTCAAAAAGGGCGGTTGCGCGGGGATGGAATATACCATGACCTATGTGACCGAAGTCGACCCGCTGGACGAAGTCGTCGAACAGGATGGCGCGCGGGTGATGATCGCACCGATGGCGCAGATGTTCCTGTTCGGCACAGAAATTGATTACGAAACCTCGCTTCTGGAATCCGGCTTCAAGTTTCGTAACCCCAATGTCGTCGATGCCTGCGGTTGCGGTGAATCGATCAAATTCGCTGACGATCTCGCGTCACGCTAACCCGGAAAGACTACAACATGCGCCGCAAACTCGCCGCCGGTAACTGGAAAATGCACGGCCTGCGCGCCGATCTGGCAGAGCTTGCAACGCTCGATAACGCCGATGTCGACGTGCTGGTTTGCTTGCCGGCCACATTGATCGCCGCAGCGCGCGACCTGCCCGTTTCCATCGGCGGACAGGATTGCCACAGCGCAACACATGGCGCGCATACCGGCGATATCTCGGCCCCTATGCTGGCTGATGCGGGTGCGACCTATGTGCTGACCGGCCATTCCGAACGGCGCAGCGACCACGGCGAAACCGACGCAGATGTCGCTGCCAAGACGCAAGCCGCCCATGCCGCAGGGCTGACCGCGATCATCTGCATCGGTGAAACGCTGGCAATCCGTGCGGCGGGTACGACACTGGACATCATCGACGGTCAACTGGCCGCATCCATTCCCGACAGCGCCACCGACGACAACACGATCATCGCCTATGAACCGGTCTGGGCCATCGGCACCGGCAAAGTGCCCAGCACCGACCAGATCGCCGAAGTACATGCCCATATCCGCGCCCGCCTTGCCGAACGGTTCGCCGACGGCGCCGATTTCGGCATCCTCTACGGCGGATCGGTCAAAGCTGGCAATGCCGCAGAAATTTTCGCCGTGCCGCATGTCACTGGCGCGCTGGTCGGCGGCGCTAGTCTAAAGGCGGCTGACTTTGGACCCATCGTCGCGGCTCTTGCCGCAAGCTAGCCCATCGTCCGAGCCTAAATATCCCCAGCGGAGCGTTTGGCTTTCCGCAGGAAAGCCAATCAGACTGCGGGTTTGCCCAAAAGCTCCCGCAGGGTTGCGACAGCCGTTTCCAGATCGGCCATAACTGCCTCTGCCCCCACAAGGTTCAGAATATCGGGGTGATGGTCCAGAATGCTACCCGCGACAATGATATGCGCCAAAGGCTGGGTGATCCGCAAAGCTAGGCTCAGCCGCGTCAGCGGTTCCATCATGCGGTCGGAATTGGCGACCAGCACAATCGCCTGATAATGGCGGCGGTCTGCCTCTTCCAGCAGCGCATCGTGGTCAAGCCCGACGAGCATGTCGACTTCCCAACCTTCGCGGCGGAAGAAATCGGTGGCAATCTCGATGCCCAATGTGTGTGTTTCACCGGGCACGAGGGCGAAAAGCGCCGGCCGCGTTTCGCGCCCTTCGGTAATGG
>PUNR01000221.1 GCA_003551805.1 Loktanella sp. | reverse complement strand
TTTTTGCGGCAAAGCCGCAAAGGCTCCGCCGGGGATATTTGGGCTCGGACGATGGGGGTGCGCGGTTATTCCGCCGCGAGTGCCGATTTGGGCTGCGGTACGTAATTCAGCACGGGGCCAAGCCACCGCTCGACCTCGGCTACATCCATGTCCTTGCGCGCAGCATAATCCAGTACTTGATCCAATTCGACCTTGGCGACACCGAAATAATACGCATCGGGATGACCGATATAAAGCCCCGACACCGATGACCCCGGCCACATTGCCATGCTTTCGGTCAGCTTCACGCCCGTCACGGCCTCTGCATCCAGCAGGCGGAACAGGGTTGTTTTCTCGGTATGGTCGGGCTGCGCAGGATATCCCGGTGCGGGACGGATGCCGCGATAAGGCTCGCCAATCAGGTCTGTCGGCGCAAGGTTTTCATCTGGCGCATAGCCCCACAATTCGCGGCGCACGACTTCGTGCATGCGTTCGGCAAAGGCTTCGGCGAAACGGTCGGCGAGCGCTTTGACCAGAATCGCGTTGAAATCGTCGTTCGCACGTTCGAACCGTTCGGAAAGCGCTATCTCCTCAATCCCTGCCGTCACCACGAAGCCGCCGACATAATCGGGCGTGCCGACAGGCGCCACGAAATCAGACAGCGCCACATTGGGCCGGCCGTCACGTTTGCTAACCTGCTGGCGCAGCGTATGCAGCATCGCCAGTTCGGTCTTGCGGCTGTCATCGGCGAAAAGCCTGATATCATCGCCCACCGCATTAGCAGGCCAGAAGCCCACTACAGCCCGCGGGCGGAACCATTTTTCGGCAATGATCTGCGCCAACATCTCTTGCGCATCGGCGAATAGCGCGCGGGCGGCCTCGCCTTGTTTTTCGTCCTGCAAGATTTTGGGGTAGACCCCCTTCAATTCCCAAGTCTGGAAAAACGGCGTCCAATCGATGTAGCGGGCCAGTTCCGCAAGGTCCCAGTCTTCATAGACCTTTGTGCCTAAAAATGACGGTGCGGGCACTGCATAGTCCTGCCAATCGATTTTCAGCGCATTCGCGCGCGCCGCCGCCAGCGGCAGGCGTTTCTTGGCCAGTTCCGATCGCGCATGTTGGTCCGCAACCTTTTCATATTCGCTGCGGATATTCGTGACATAGTCGGTCTTCTGATCGGGCGACAACAACGCAGAGACAACCCCCACGGCACGGCTGGCATCGGTCACATAGACCGCCTGACCGCGCACATAATGGGGATGTATCTTCACCGCCGTATGCACGCGGCTGGTGGTCGCGCCACCGATCAGCAGGGGGATATCAAGGCCGGCGCGTTCCATTTCAGACGCGACATGGACCATTTCGTCCAGTGACGGGGTAATCAGACCGGACAGCCCGATGATATCGACGTTTTCCTCTTTCGCGACCTCAAGGATTTTTGCCACCGGCACCATTACGCCCAAGTCAATGATATCGTAATTGTTGCAAGCCAGCACGACGCCGACGATATTCTTGCCAATATCATGCACATCGCCTTTGACCGTGGCCATCAGCACCTTGCCGGCACTTTCGCGACCGGTGCCACCGTTCAGGCGCTTTTCCTCTTCCATATAGGGCAGCAAGACCGCCACTGCCTGTTTCATCACGCGGGCGGATTTGACGACTTGCGGCAAAAACATCTTGCCCGCGCCGAACAGATCGCCCACCACATTCATCCCCGCCATCAACGGACCTTCGATCACATGCAACGGGCGATCGGCAAGCAGCCGTGCCTCTTCGGTGTCAGCGTCGATGAATTCAGTGATGCCGTTGACAAGGGCATGTTCCAGCCGCTTTTCAACCGTCCAGTCACGCCACGCCAGATCGCGGATCTTCGCTTCGCGCGCACCGGTGGATTTGAAGCGTTCAGCGATCTCCAACATGTTTTCGGTAGCATCGGGTGTGCGGTTCAGGACGACATCTTCGCAAGCTTCGCGCAGATCGGGGTCGATGCTGTCATAGACCACCAGCTGGCCTGCATTGACGATCCCCATATCCATCCCGACCTGAATGGCATGATAGAGGAACACCGCATGCATCGCCTCGCGCACAGGTTCGTTGCCGCGGAAACTGAACGACAGATTGGATACCCCGCCCGACACATGGACATGTGGCAGATCGGCGATGATCCGGCGGGTCGCGTTGATAAAATCGACACCGTAATTGTTGTGTTCTTCAATCCCCGTCGCCACCGCGAAGACATTGGGGTCAAAGATGATATCTTCGGGCGGGAAACCGACCTCTTCGGTCAGCAGTTTATAAGCACGCGTGCAGATTTCGACCTTGCGGTCTTCGGTATCGGCCTGCCCGGCCTCGTCAAAGGCCATGACGACCACCGCCGCCCCGTAAGCACGGCACAGGCGGGCCTGATGCAGAAACGCCTCTTCGCCTTCCTTCATGCTGATCGAATTGACGATGGGTTTGCCTTGGACGCATTTCAGGCCAGCCTCGATCACTTCCCACTTGGAACTGTCGATCATCACCGGCACGCGGGCGATATCGGGTTCGGCGGCGATCAGGTTGAGGAACTCGATCATCGCCTGTTTGCTGTCGATCAGGCCTTCATCCATGTTTACATCAATAATCTGCGCACCGTTTTCCACTTGGTCGCGGGCGACATCGACCGCAGCCGCATAATCACGGTTGGTAATCAGCTTGCGGAATTTGGCCGATCCGGTGACATTGGTCCGCTCGCCCACATTCACGAAAGGAATGTCTGGTGTCAGGGTGAACGGCTCTAGCCCCGAAAGGCGCATCTGGGGTGTATGCTTGGGGATCGCGCGGGTTTTGTGGCCCGCCACAGCATCTGCAATGGCGCGGATATGTTCGGGGGTGGACCCGCAGCAACCACCGACGATATTGACCAGACCTTCCTTGGCGAAATCAGCGATCTGTTCGGCCATGAAAGCCGGGCTTTCATCATATTCGCCAAATTCATTGGGCAGACCCGCATTGGGATAGGCACAGATCAGCGTATCGGCCACGCCCGACAGTTCCGCCAGATGCGCACGCATTTCAGCAGCACCCAGCGCGCAGTTCAGCCCGATCGTCAGCGGGTCTGCATGGCGCACGGCATGCCAGAACGCGGTAGGCGTCTGGCCTGACAATGTCCGCCCCGACCGGTCGGTGATCGTGCCAGAGATCATCACCGGCAGCCGCAGACCGTTGGCGGCAAAGATTTCCTCGCAGGCGAAAATCGCGGCCTTGGCGTTAAGCGTGTCAAAGATCGTCTCGATCAGGATCAGATCGGCACCACCGTCGATCAGGCCGCGCAGCTGTTCGGCGTAAGCTTCGCGCAGTTCGTCAAAAGTCACAGCACGGTAGCCGGGGTTGTTTACATCGGGCGACATCGACGCGGTGCGGTTTGTCGGCCCAAGCGCGCCGGCGACAAAACGTTCGCGCCCGTCCTCTGCCGTGGCACGGTCCAGTGCTTGCCGGACCAGCCGTGCGCCATGAAAGTTCAGGTCATAAACCAGGTGTTCCAACCCGTAATCGGCCTGCGCGATGCTGGTCGAAGAAAATGTGTTGGTTTCGACGATATCGGCGCCTGCCATGGCATAGGCATAATGGATGTCCTCGATCGCTTGCGGCTGGGTCAGGATCAACAGATCGTTGTTGCCTTGCTGCGGCAGCGGTTTTTCCCCGAACAGCCGGGGATGGCAGGCGCAGCCCGCGCCATGCGCCGTAAAATCGCCCTCCCCAAAGCCAAGCGCCTGAATCTGTGTCCCCATCGCACCGTCCATGATCAGGATACGTTCAGCAGCGGCGGCCGCGATGCGGTCAAAGGCGGGGGATTTGGGCAAGCTCTTGGTCATAACGGTCCGATCAAACGAAAAAAGGCACCTAACGTGCCTACCGCTAATCTAGGGGGGATGCGTCATGAAGACAAATTCATGTTGGGCAAGACAATTATGAAAGATATTCATGTCAGCATCGCTGATCCAAGAAAGCAGAGCCAGACTAAGAGCGCTTTACTTATCTGATTGTTTCTATCAGGATTGTCGCACCCAGTCAGCGACCGTCAGTTCAAGGCGTTCAATCCGGCAAGGCATGCCCCTTTTCAAAGGATCGTTTCATGCCTGACACCTCACATGATCTGCTGGCCGAGTTGATCGCCGCCCAAGGCGATGACGTCGCAGGGACAGGTGCGATTGACCCGCATCTGGTCGAATTCCTGCTAGACCGGCAGACACAGCAACCCCCCAGCGATGGTGCGCGCGATGCACGGCGATAGGCGCCATCCGCCGCTTCGCACGGTTTATGACCCCGCCGCAGCCCACGACACGCCGTCACTGACGTATAGCCCCGGTGCCGCATATCGACATGGGCGCCTGTCCCGACGCATTGGCCGTGGGCGACGTGTGCAGTCGGATCACGAGGAACAATGACGCGCTGCATATCTGTGTGCTCGAAACGCAAGGCGATCAGATGTTCGTGAAGGTGCATACATTCTACGAAAATGAATTCCAGCTGACCTTCAACCGCTAAGAACCATCAGATCCGCCGCTGTGATCGCCGCGGCAGGCCGGTGGATCAGATAGGTCCGCCGGATCAGGTCAAACCCCGTCACGCTGATCTGCGTGGCAGGGCCCGGACATGCGGGGTCGGCGCAGTCGATCTGCGTGACCTGGATCAGACATTGCGCACCTGCAGGCACCCTGTCGCGCACCATCCGTCGCACACGCTGGATATGCCAAAGTGCTGCAGCCTTGTCGCGCATCTGGGTGGCAAAGGGTAAAGTGCTGGCAGCGCGGGACATCGTGGCCTTGCTCTAGGTTTTGTTATAACATAACAATCACAAGATCAGCCCAGCCACAACCGGACATGTCCATGACCAATCCTATCCCCGTATCTTTGCTTACCGGCTTTCTTGGTGCCGGCAAAACGACGCTGCTGAACCGCCTGCTGCACGATCCTGCCGCGGGGCGTGTCGCCGTCATCGTCAACGAATTCGGAGAAGCAGGGCTGGACCACGACCTGATCGAAAGCGCCGCCGAAGATGTCGTGCTGATGCCTGCAGGCTGTATCTGCTGCACCATACGGGGTGATCTGGCGAAAACCATGTCGCGCCTGCTGGTGCGCCGCGCCATGGGCGAACTGCGTTTTGACCGCGTGATCATCGAGACAACCGGGCTGGCCGACCCCGGCCCGATCCATCACACTTTGCTGGTCGATCCGGTGCTGGCGCCTGATTTCGTGCTCGACGGTATCATCACGGCGGTGGATGTCGTGCTGGGAATGTCCACCCTTGACCGCCACGCCGAGGCGCAGGCCCAAGTCGCGATGGCCGACAGGATCGTGCTGACCAAACGCGATCTGGCCGATGATCTGACATTGCAGCATCTGGAACACCGTCTGGACCGTCTTAACCCGAGTGCTGCACGGATTATTGCCAGCAACGGCGCAGTGCCGACCGGCGTCCTGTTCGGCCTAAGCGCCTTGCGCCGTGCGATGACACATAACCATGCGCTTGACTGGCTGTCCGCCGCGCCCGATCCACTGGCGGGCCTTTCGGGGTTGCCACAGCCCAAGGCGCAGGTCACGCCCCTGATGCATCATGCCAGTGATGACCGGATCAGCACCGCATCAGTCACATTTGACACACCGATCCCGCCAGAAGTGTTCGATCTATGGCTTGATACGCTGATCGCGTTGCGCGGGCAGGATATTCTGCGGATGAAAGGTATCGTGCATATCAAGGACCTGCCGACGCCCTTTGTGTTTCACGGCGTGCAGCATATTTTCGAGCCACCCCAGCCGCTGACAAACTGGCCCGAGGGCGATCAGACCAGCCGGATTGTGATTATCGCCCGAGACATCCCGCAACATGATTTGCAAGCATCGCTGGCGATGCTGGGGCAACATCCCGAGACCGAACCGATTTGACACATGGAGGCCGGTTGACACCCGTCCGGGTGCTGCGTATGCAAAATTAACAGAATTTTCATACACGACAAAAGGACACCCCATGACCCTGCCTCGCCTGCTGTCATCCACCCTGCTTCTGGGCATTTTCGCCACCGGCGCCATCGCTCAGGGCACGCTGACGCTGTTCGCTAACGGCGAGGAGCTGGCGACCGAAGGGTTCATCAACCCGAAACTGACCCGCGATGGCTGGGAACTGCAATTCGATCATATCTTTGTCACGCTGGCGGGTGTCGCCGCCCTGCAAACCGACCCGCCCTATGACGCCGAAACAGGCGGTGAACCCCGTGCGGATGTGACTGTCACGTTTGATGATGCCGAACAATTGACGATCGACCTGACCAATGCAGACGAAGACGGCCGCGTCATGATTGCTGCCACTGCGGCGCCCGAAGGGCATTACAACGCTGTCACCTGGTCGGTCGTGCCCGCTGAACAAGGCGATTGGGCGGGTCAATCCATCGTCTTTATCGGCACCGCCTCGCGCGATGACGAGCGTGTGGATTTTATCCTGACAAGCGCGGACACCCATGATTACACCTGCGGCGAATTTGTCGGTGATATGCGCAAGGGTTTCGTGACCACAGAAGGCGACGCCGACCTTGAACTGACCTTCCATCTGGATCATGTGTTCGGGCGGGCAGACAGGGATGCATCAGGCGATATGAACAGCCACGCTTTGGGTTTCGACACCTTTGCCGCAGGCGGCGAACAGGTGATTGCACTATCTGGTCTGCATATCGGCCATGTGGGCGAGGGACATTGTGCTGTCAGCTACCGCTAAATCCATGACCGCATGGCTGGCCGCGCTTTTGCTGGCTGGCCCTGCCATCGCGCACGGCGCTTTTGTCGATGTGACGGCGGTTGATGCCATCGGCATCGACGCCCGCTATGACACAGGCGAACCGATGGCACAGGCGCAGGTATCGATCTTTGCGCCCGACGACCCCGCGCAGCCATGGCTGGTCGGGCAGACCGACGCGGTAGGGCGTTTTGTCTTTACCCCTGATGACCGCGCGGGCCGCTGGGCTATTCAGGTCCGGCAGGCCGGGCATGGCGCGATGGGCTATGTCACCGTGGGTGCAGATGGTACGCATAATGTCGTGATGAACGCAGCCGGTGCCGGGCTAAGCTGGGCGCAAAGGTTGCTCATGGTGGCTTGCGTGCTGTGGGGGGCGGTCGGCACGGCACTTTATTTCCGGCGCAACCGCCAGACCACGGTGGTCTGATGCACATACCGGACGGCATCCTGCCCATCGGGCTGACCTTGGGTGGCTGGGCGGCGGCGGCCGGGATCACCGCCATTTGCCTGAACCGGATCGGGGCGCAGCCTGATCCACGCGCTGGATTGCCGCGCGCGTCGATGATGACAGCGGCGTTCTTTGCAGCCTCGCTGATCCACATTCCAGTGCCGCCAAGCAGCGTGCATCTGATGCTCTCAGGGCTGATGGGGGCGATGCTGGGCTGGTATGCCGTGCCGGCAATCATGATCGGGCTTGCGTTTCAGGCGGTCATGTTCGGCCATGGCGGGCTGACCACGCTGGGGGTCAATGGCGTGATCCTTGGCTTGCCCGCGCTGGCAGCATTCGCGCTGACGCGGGT
>PUNR01000005.1 GCA_003551805.1 Loktanella sp. | reverse complement strand
TGAAGTGCAGGCCCTGCTGTCGCGCGCTTTGCTGATCGGGTTGGGGGCCGGGGCGGTGATGATCGCCATTCAGGTGCTGATATTCAACGGCGCCTTTCTGATAGCGCCCGCCAGTGCAGAGGTCGAAGGGTTAGCGCGCGAATATATGGCGATCCGCATCTGGTCCGCGCCTGCCACCATCGCGCTGTATGGGATTACCGGCTGGCTGATCGCGCAGGAACGCACACGCGGGGTTCTGCTGATACAGGCGCTGATGAACGGGCTGAACATCGGGCTGGACCTGTTGTTTGTGCTCAGCTTTGGCTGGGGCGTCGCCGGGGTGGCGTGGGCCACTTTCATCGCGGAATGGTCGGGGTTGATTTTGGGTCTGTGGCTGTGCCGTGATGCCTTTGCTGGTGTTGCGTGGCGCACCGCTGCGCGGGTGTTCGATCTGGTGCGGTTGCGACACATGGCGGCAGTGAACGGGGATATCCTGATCCGGTCGGTGCTGTTGCAGGCGATCTTTGTCAGTTTCCTTTTCTATGGCGCAGGCTTTGGCGACGTGCCCTTGGCGGCCAACCAGATATTGGTGCAGTTTCTGCATCTGACGGCCTTTGTGCTGGACGGCTTTGCCTTTGCTGCCGAAGTGCTGGTGGGCAAGGCATTGGGTGCGCAGGCGCGTGGCACCTTGCGGCGCGCGGCACTAATGACGAGCGCTTGGGGGCTGGGTTGTTGCGTGATTATGGCGGTGTGTTTCGCACTGTTCGGTGGTGTGGTGATCGACCTGATGACCACCGCGCCTGATGTCCAGGATACGGCGCGCAGTTTCCTGCCCTATATGGTCGCCGCCCCGCTGCTGGGTGTCGCGGCATGGATGCTGGATGGCATTTTCATCGGTGCAACACGGACGGCAGATATGCGCAATATGATGATCCTGTCGGCGCTGATCTATTTCGCAAGCGTCATCCCTCTGATGGCGCTTTATGGCAATCATGGGCTGTGGATGGGGATGCTGATTAGCTTTGTCGCGCGCGGGGTCACGCTTGGCGTGAAGTATCCGGCGTTAGAAGCGTCAGCCTCAGGTCCAGTCCGCGCGGCCTGATCCGACGGCATCCGCCAACGTGGTAAAACCATCGCGTGCCAGCAACGCATCAAGCCCGCGCGTGATGTCATCCACCAGCGACAGCCCGCCATAAACCAGCGCGGTATAAAGCTGCACGGCACAGGCACCGGCGCGGATTTTCTGGTAGGCTTGATCGGCGTTGCTGACCCCCCCCACACCGATGATCGGCAGGTTGGTCAGGCCCGACAGGTGCGCCACGACGCGGGTGGATTTTTCGAACAAAGGCTGGCCGGAAAGGCCACCCGCTTCGCCCGTATGAGGGCCGTGCAACCCGGTGCGGTCCAGCGTGGTATTCGTGGCGATGATGCCGGAAATACCGGTCATCTGTGCGACTTCGGCGATTTCGGCGATTTCGTCTGGGGTCAGGTCGGGTGCGATTTTCAGGAAAACGGGGATTGGGCGGTCCATCTTTGCGCGCGTTTCCATGACGCCCGCAAGTAAGGCAGACAGCGCTGCCTTGCCTTGCAGGTCGCGCAATTTTTCGGTGTTGGGGGACGACACATTGACCGTTGCGAAATCAACATGCGGGCCGCAATGGGCAAGCACCGTCGCGAAATCGGCGGCTTTGTCGCTGCTGTCCTTGTTCGCGCCAAGGTTCAGGCCGATCGCTGTCGTTTTGGGGCGCTGGGCCAGCCTGTCTGCAATCGGCTGCATCCCTTCATTGTTAAACCCGAAACGGTTGATCGCGGCGCGGTCTTGCGCCAGACGGAACAGCCGGGGTTTGGGGTTGCCTTCCTGCGGACGTGGGGTGGCGGCGCCGACCTCTAGAAAGCCGAAACCGCTGCGCGACAGGGGGGTAAGCGCCGTGGCGTTCTTGTCAAAACCAGCGGCAAGGCCCACGGGGTTTGGCAGCGAAAGCCCCGCCAGTTCGCAACGCAGCCGTGGAGATGTGAAGGGTCCAGACGTCGGGCCAAGCCCAGCGCGCAGGGCTTTTAACGCCAGCCCATGTGCGGTTTCGGGATCAATCCGGCGCAGGACCTTCAGCCCGATCTGTTCTAGCGCTTTCATGTCAGGTCCGGCAGCACATGTGCGCCATCCACCAGCGGCAAATCGCGTGTCCAGACCACATCATCCAGCGTCAGGTCGCGGTAAAGATGCGGAAACAGCACACCACCGCGCGCGGGTTCCCACTTCAGCGGGTCCAGTGTGTCCGCTTCGACCGCCAGCAGCACAAGGCCGATGGCACCTGTGAAGTATTTGGCGGCGGTTTCGGCCACAGTCTCTGCGGTGGAAAAATGGATATAGCCGTCGGCCACATCGACCGGCGCACCTGCGGTGCGGCCATCGGATTGCAACTCGGCCCATTCTCCGGCCCGGAATATTTTGTAAATCAGCATGAATTTGTCATGCAGGTTGCGCATAAAATGGTCAAGTATATTGCCGCAGGGCAGGTGACGTGGCGACAAGGCGCGCAAGCGGGGCGTTGGTGTTTGACTCTGGCAGGTCAGCAAAGCCAAGATTTCGATATGCAACCAGAAGGATTACCCCATGAACCTGCGACTTTTGACGACAAGCTGCGCATTGGCGCTGATGGCGGGGACTGCTTCCGCAGAATACACGCTGCACATCATCCACACTAACGACCTGCACAGCCGGATCGAACCGATCACGGCGAGTGATTCGACCTGTGGCGCCGAGGCGAATGCCGCGGGCGAATGTTTCGGCGGCGTGGCCCGTGTGATTACCCAGATCAACGCGCTGCGCGAAGAATTGGCTGGCGAGAATGTCATCGTATTGGATGCGGGCGACCAATATCAGGGCAGCCTGATGTACACGACCTATAAAGGCGATGTCGAAGCCGAGTTCATGAACGTTATCGGCTATGATGCGATGGTTGTGGGCAACCATGAATTTGATGATGGCGATGAAGGTCTGCTGAAACTGATCGAATTGGTCGATTTCCCAGTGATCGCGGGCAATATCGATGTGTCCAGTTCCAACATTCTGGCCGGCATGGTGGAAAATCATATTGTGCTTGAGGTCGGTGGCGAACGGATCGGGATCATCGGCGCATTGGCCTTTGACACGACTGAAACATCCAGCCCTTCGGATGCGGTGATTTTCACCCAAGAGATCGAAAGCCTCTCTGCCGATGTCGCCACATTGCAGGATGAAGGTATCACCAAGATCATTGCGCTGACCCATGTCGGGATCAACAAAGACCTTGAAATTGCAGAAGAGGTGGCTGGCATTGATGCAATCGTCGGCGGCCATTCCCATACGCTCATGTCGAATACGGAAGAAGGTGCAATGGCCTATCCGACAATGGTCGGGGATGTGCCTGTGGTGCAGGCCTATGCCTATTCCAAATACATCGGCCATCTGACGCTGGTGTTTGATGACGAAGGCAACGTGACATCCGCCACCGGCGACACCATCCTGCTGGATGCCAGCGTCGCCGAAGATGAAGCCGCCGTCGCGCGGATCGCGGAACTGGCCGGGCCGATTGAAGAGATGAAGACCCTTGTCGTCGGCTCCACCACCGAGGCGATCGAAGGCGACCGCACTGTCTGCCGCGCGATGGAATGTTCCATGGGCACGCTGATCGCCGATGCGATGCTGGACCGTGTGGCAGATCAGGGTATCCAGATCGCGATCCAGAATGGTGGCGGTATCCGCGCATCCATCGCGGCGGGCGAGGTCACGATGGGCGATGTGCTGACCGTGCTGCCGTTCCAGAACACGCTTTCTACGTTCGAGGTGACGGGCGCGGCGATGCTGGCAGCCCTTGAAAACGGTGTCGGCGGCATCGAGGAAGGTGCAGGCCGTTTCCCGCAAGTCGCAGGGATCAGCTTTACCGTCGATGGGTCGGCCCCAGCGGGCGAGCGGATTTCGGATGTGATGGTCGGCGATGCGCCACTTGACCCCGAGGCGACCTATGGTGTGGTGTCCAACAATTACGTCCGTAATGGTGGTGACGGTTATGCCATGTTCGAAGATGCGGCGAATGCCTATGATTTCGGCCCCGATCTGGCCGATGTGCTGGCGGAATATATCGCGGACCAGGGCGATTTTGTGCCCTACACCGATGGCCGTATCACCATGCAGTAAATCAGTCTTTGGCTGACCCGGAACGCGCCGCAGGTGACTGTGGCGCGTTTTCTTAAGAACTTTTAAGCCTCCGGCGGGGATATTTCTGCTCGGACGATGAGGCGGCTTGCTTGACGGGGCGGGCGCGGTGACTTAATCGGGTGACAGCGCGGGCGTTGTGTAATGGTAAGACCCTTGCCTTCCAAGCAAGAGACGCGGGTTCGATTCCCGCCGCCCGCTCCAACACCACGAAAATCAGTCATCATGTCGCGGTTGGCTTTGGCTTGTGCAGGGCGCATTCCGGTTTTATGTCGGTTGCTGACACGAAAGGAAGCCCAATGGCCGACACGTCGCACAGCAAATCCGAAGATCGGCCCGCGAGCAAAAAGGTCGGCGCGTTGCGCGCATTGTGGCCTTTTATTGCCCCTTATCGCTGGAACCTGATCGGCGCTGGCTTTGCCTTGGTATTTACGGCAATGGTCGCCTTGACCCTGCCTTTGGTCGCACGGCTGGTGGTGGATAATTTCGGGCTTGGCGGGCCAGAGGTGCAGCAATATTTCGGCGCAATGCTGGTTTTTGCCGTGCTTTTGGGGTTCGGCACAGCACTGCGGTATTATCTGGTGACACGGTTGGGCGAACGCGTGGTTGCCGATATCCGCAAGGCTGTGTTCAACCGCATGATCAGCATGAGCCCCGCGTTTTACGAACGCATCATGACTGGTGAGGTGCTGAGCCGGATCACCACCGACACCACGTTAATCCTGTCGGTGATCGGCAGTTCGGCATCGATTGCCTTGCGCAACATCCTGATCTTTATCGGTGGCGTGATCCTGATGCTGCTGACATCGGTCAAGATGAGCATTATGGTGTTGTGGCCAATCCCCGTCGTGCTGTTTCCGATCCTGTTTCTGGGGCGACGGGTGCGCAACCTGTCGCGGGAAAATCAGGACCTGATCGCGGAATCAAGCGGTGATGCGTCGGAACTGCTGACCTCGGCCCAGACTGTGCAAGCCTTTACCCATGAGGAATTGAGCCGTGCCAAATTCGATGAAGTGACAGAACAAAGCTATCTGTCGGCCCGACGGCGTATCCTGACGCGCGCCTTTTTGACGGCGATCGTAATTTTTATGGTATTCGCCGCCATCGTATTGTTCCTGCAGATGGGATCGCGCGATGTGGTCGCAGGCGAGATCACTGAAGGTGGTCTGGTGCAATTCATGATCTACACGATCATGGTGGGTGGCGCCGTTGCCGCCCTGTCCGAGGTTTGGGGTGAATTGCAGCGCGCGGCAGGCGCGACCGAACGTCTGGTTGAATTGCTGACGGTCGAGGACAGCGTCACCGATCCGGTGCCCGCGCAATCCTTGCCGCAGCCCGTGCGCGGAGCGCTGAGCTTTGAAAACCTGCGCTTTCACTATCCGTCGCGGCCGCTGATTTCGGCCTTGGACGGCATTGACCTGCAGATCGCGCCGGGTGAAACGATTGCGTTGGTCGGGCCGTCCGGTGCAGGCAAAAGCACGATCATCCAGCTTGTGCAGCGGTTCTATGACCCGCAGGAAGGTGCTGTCAGACTCGACGGCATTGACCTGCGCGATCTGAACCGTGCCGAATTCCGAAAACATATCGCATTGGTGCCGCAAGATCCGGTGATCTTTGCCGATACTGCGCGGGAAAACATCCGCTTTGGCAGGCCCAATGCGACCGATGCGGAGGTTGAAAGCGCTGCCAAAGCTGCCGCTGCGCATGATTTTCTTGTGGCGTTGCCCGATGGTTACAACAGTTATGTGGGTGAACGCGGTGTCATGCTGTCGGGTGGGCAAAAACAGCGGATCGCCATCGCACGCGCAATTCTGCGCGATGCGCCGGTCCTGCTGCTGGACGAGGCGACAAGCGCGCTTGACGCCGAGAGCGAATATGCGGTGCAGCGCGCGGTCGAGGATCTGGCGAAATCGCGCACCACATTGATTGTCGCGCACCGGCTGGCGACGGTCAAAAAAGCCGACCGGATCGTGGTTTTCGATGCGGGCCGCATTGTGGCGCAAGGCACACATGACGCGCTGGTTGCGCAGGGCGGGCTTTATGCAAGGTTGGCGCGGCTGCAATTTACCGAAGGCGTTGCCGCTGAATAGGCCTATTCTCGCAGCGTCATGCTTGCAGGTGATCGCGACATTAGCCACCCTCTGACCCAAGAGGACGGCGCCTTGCTGCGCCAGACGGAATTTACGGGGAGGAAATCCAGCATGAGCTATGCAACAATCGCTGATCGCAACATGATCGAAAATGAAATGCCGTGGGCGGCGCGCGATATGCCCAAAACAACCTTTGCGCTTTTGTCGCAAACGGCGGCGGCCCATGGCGGGCGAAAAGCGGTCAGTTTCAGCCTTTTGTCGGATCCGAACGCCTTTTGTGAAACGCTCACTTGGGCGGAATTGCAAGGCAAGACGGCGCAAGCGGCCAATCTGTTTCGCGATTTGGGCATTGGTGAAAAAGATGTTGTTGCTTTCGTGCTGCCCAACGCGACGGAAACCATTCTGACTTATCTCGGCGGTCAGGTGGCAGGGATCGTAAACCCGATCAATCCGCTTCTTGATGCTGAACAAATCGGCGCAATCCTGCGGGAAACCAAAGCCAAGGTCGTGGTGACATTGCGTGCCTTTCCCAAAACCGACGTCGCACAGAAAACTGCCGAGGCCGTGCGCCTTGCCCCCAATGTGACGACCGTGCTCGAGGTTGATTTGCACCGCTACCTGACGGGCCTCAAAAGATTGATCGTGCCATTGATCCGGCCCAAAAACCCGGTTGCGCACAAGGCGCAGGTGCTTGATTTTAATTCTGAAATGAACAAAAGGTCCACGACATTGGCCTTTCCCGACAGTGCCGAAGACCGTGTGGCAGCCTATTTTCACACAGGTGGAACAACCGGAATGCCCAAAGTCGTGCAGCACCGCTATTCGGGAATCGTGTATAACGCCTGGCTGGGCGCACGACTGCTGTTCACCGAACAAGATGTCCAGATATGTCCGCTGCCGCTGTTCCACGTCTTTGCAACGATCGTATCGCTGGGTGCGTCGTTGGGGTCGGGTGCGCAGGTCGTGTTCCCCACGCCGCAAGGCTACCGGGGCGAGGGTGTTTTCGATAATTTCTGGAAGCTTATCGAAAAACACAAAGTCACATTTATGATCACCGTGCCGACAGCGATGTCTGCCCTGATGCAGCGTAAGGTTGATGCCGATATTTCCAGTCTGAAACTGGCGTTCTGCGGGTCTGCGCCGTTGCCGCTTGAGCTGTACAAGCGTTTCGAGGCGGCCGCTGGCGTGACCATCTGCGAAGGTTATGGGCTTACCGAGGCGACATGTCTTGTCTCGATCAACCCGCCGTCTGGTGAAAAGAGGGTCGGCTCGATCGGGATTACCTTTCCTTACCCCGACGTGAAGATTGTGACGGCAGCCACTGG
>PUNR01000117.1 GCA_003551805.1 Loktanella sp. | reverse complement strand
CGATCAAGAGCGAACTTGCGTACTTCATGGGTGCCCGCGCTGCTGAAAAAATCATGCTGGGCGCGATCTCCTCGGGATCAGGGGCCAGCGACCGGAGCGACCTTGATCAAGCCACCGACCTTGCTATCTCGCAGGAGCTTCAAGGGGGCCTTGGCAAGAGTGGCCTGATCTACGCGCCTGTCGGACGCGACAAGCGCCACAGGCTGACCACGCTGCAGCAGCACACGATCAACGAACGGCTGAAATCAGCAGAAGCACTGGCGGTACAGACATTAACGGAGAACAGGGCGTTGCTGGAGGAATTGACAGAGGCATTGCTTGCGGAACGTGAGTTGGACATCCTGCAAATCAAAATGTTAACTGATGCGACAAACGGCACGCTGCCACCAAGTCAAATGCAAGAGGGGCTTGTTCCATGACATCAACAAGTACCCTGAAATGTACCTTGCGGCCATGGGCGAATAATAACTTAAGTTATATAAATGCCTTGATGGAAATTAATGGCGGACTGGGGAGGATTCGAACCCCCGACCCCTTGATTCGTAGTCAAGTACTCTATCCAACTGAGCTACCAATCCGCGTGACGGTGCGTTTAGACTCAGCGGTCGGATGATGCAAGAGGCAAAACTGATTTCTTGTGAAAGGCTAGGTCGCAAAGCAGTGTGTCATGCGACTGGACCGCATAACGCCAGGCATCTGACTTAAGGTCAGCTATCTGCTTGGGCCGCGATTTCGTTGGGGTGGATGGCATCAGCCAGTGCGAAATCCGCTTTGGGCAGCTGAATCACGAATGTCGTGCCTTTTTCGCTTGTCTCGCGCAGTTCCAGCCGCCCGCCATGACCGCGGATCAGATCGGCTGCGATGACAAGGCCCAGACCCGCGCCGCCTTTGCGCACACCGCCCTGAAAGGGCTGGAACAGGTGTTCCTGTGCCTTTTTGGGCATGCCCGGACCGGTGTCACTGACCGTCAGGCGCCAGACAAGTTCATCTTCGTCCGCGTGCAGACCGATTTCACCGGGATCACCCGTGGCCATGATCGCCTGCCGCGCATTGCGAACAAGGTTAAAGATCACGCGGTACAATTGTTCACCATCTGCGCGCAGGGTCATGGTGGCTGGGATGTCTTCGGCAAATGACAAAGGATAATCGCCTGCCGCCAGTCTTTCGCTGTCGACAACATCTTCCACGATGCGTGACAGGTTCACCCGCGACAAGGCGGGTGCAGGTTCATCGACACGGCCGAACGCCAGCGTGGTTTCGCACAGGTTTACCGCGCGGGTGATGGAATTCACCAGTTTCGGGGCCATGCGTTTGACCAGCGGGTCGTCCGATCCACCGATCCGGTCGGTGAACAACTGCGCAGAGGTCATGATATTGCGCAGATCGTGGCTGACCTTGGCAACAGCACTGCCCAATTGCGCGAGCCGTTCCTTTTGCTTGAGAGCGCTGGTCAGCCGTGTCTGCATTTCCTGCATCGCGTCCTCGGCATCGCGCAATTCGCGGATACGCGATGTAGGCGTGATGATCTTGCGGGCGTCTTCGGGGGCTTTGGCGTAGTCCTGCATATGCCCGACGACGCGTTTGATCGGCAACACCAGCAGCGCCTGAACCGAATAGAACAGCAAGCTGGCTGTCATGACGGATATAAACGCCGACAGAATCAGAATGTTGCGCCCGTATTCCAGCATCGCGGTCTGCAACGGGCGTTCGTCCATTGTGACTTCGATCAGCAGGCCGCCATCACGGACAGGGTTGCCGATGACGCGGATGATCCTGTCTTCGGATTGCACCAATGTGCGTAACGCGTCAGCCACAAGCAGCATCCCCGATGGTGCGCGCATGTCGTAAGTTGCGGCAATCGGGGCAGGGATGGGCGAAGATAACGCAAGCTGGCGGATTTCATCACGCCGCAGGACCACGTTGAAGACTTCTGCGTTTTGCAGGAGTTCCGCTTCCAGTTCCGGGCTGATCATCCCGTCTGTTTCAGTTGCCAGCGATGCGATCTGGGCGCGTTCCAGTCTTGCCAGCAGGTAATCTTCGCGGAAACGCGCGATGGATGGCACAAAGATGAAAACTTCCGCAATCATCACAAAGATGACTGTAAGGATCAGAAACCGACCTGAAAGAGAATTGATCATTATGCCTCGCTGAGGTCAGGGCAGCCACCGCTGCACAAGACCGACAACCCGCTTTACTGTAGGGTTCTCAAAAAGTCTTGGGCTAAAGTAAGCACCTGCAGCGCGTTTGTTAACCTCGCTTACGGTCGGATAGGGCAAAACTGTTGTCGCGATGGCCGACATTTTCATCCGATTGGCGATGGCCATGGCCCACATGCCAATCAATTCGCCTGCCATCGGGCCAGCCATGGACACGCCGACAGGGCGGCCTTTGACTACCATAACCTTGATCAGCCCCTTGGTTTTGCGTTCGGCGATCAGTCGGTCGTTGTGGTGGAAATCGTGGCGGACAACCTCCAGCTTTGGGCCGAATTTCTTTTTCGCCTGCGCCTCTGTCAGGCCGACCTGCGCCAGTTCGGGGTCGGTGTAGGTGGCCCAAGGGATGTGATCGGTGCGTTGCTTGGACGGCAGGCCCAGAACCAGCGACCGGATCAGCACACCCGCATGATAGCCCGCGACATGGGTGAATTGCAGTCCGCCTGCGACGTCACCGGCGGCATAGACACGTTTGTTGGTGACAGATCGCAGGTTTGGCCCGACCTTCAGCCCTTTGCTGTTGTGCGCAATACCGCCCTTGTCGAGATCAAGCTTGTCGGTGTTCACCTTGCGTCCGACGGCGATTAGCAGATGCGACCCTGTTACATCGCCTTTCGGGGTGTGGACGGTGATCCGGTCCCCTTCAGCGCTAACCTTTTCGGCCTGCGCATCTTCCAGAATGACGACACCTTCCTCGCGCAGGTTATCCAGCACGATGGCCGCTGTTTCAGGATCATCTTTTCCAAAAGCTTTGGCGCCTTCGATGACCGTCACATCGCACCCCAGACGCCGGTGCGCCTGTGCCATTTCCATACCGATCGGGCCGCCACCAATGACGATCAGATGATCGGGCTTTTCGCGCAGATCGAACAGGGTTTCATTGGTGTAATACGTCACATCTGCCAGCCCCGGAATGGGGGGCACCAGCGGGCCTGACCCTGTCGCCACCACAAACCGCCTTGCGGTGATGATGGTATCGCCTGCCTGCACCTCGGTTTTCGAGATGAACCGGCCAAAGTCCTGTATGACATGCACACCCAGCCCTTCAAACCTTTCGACGCTGTCGACGGGTGCGATGGTCGCGATTACATCGGTGACATGGTCCTTGGCGGCGGCGTAATCCACCTGCGGGTCAGTCGCCGCGATACCCAAAGGCGCGCCATGGCCCATTGCATAGGCTTGCTTGGCGGATGCGATCAGCGCCTTGGACGGCACACAGCCATAGTTCAGACAATCACCGCCCATCTTGTGGCCTTCGATCAAGACGACTTTGGCGCCCATCTGGACCGCCCCCGCCGCAACCGACAAACCGCCAGAGCCTGCGCCGATAATGCAAATATCCGTTGTGATCCGGTTCATGTTTTACAGACCTTTCTTGCCGCGCAGGGCTTTGATGACAATCGGCAACGCTGCCAGCGCGCACAACCCGAGAATTGGCAGCAATATTGCGGGTTCAAAAATGATGCCAAGGTTCGGTGTTTCGCCACGGGCGAAAACCTCGCCCAGCCCTGCGCCGACGGATGTGTAGACAACGCCACCCGGAATGATGCCCAGAAAGGTAGTAATCGCAAAGCGCGACAGCGGCACGCCGACCAGCGCGGGCACAAGATTGGCGACAAAAAACGGCACTGCTGGGACCAGCCGTATCAGAAACAGCATTTCCCATTGATTGGCGTCAATCCCGTCCTTGATGCGTTTGACCAGACCGTCAGAGGCTTCCATCTTTGCTGCCAGCTTTTCGCCCAGCCCCCAGCGGGCTGCCTGAAAGATGATGATGGCACCAAGTGTTGCCCCGATAACATTGAACAGCGCACCGGGGAAAGTTGCGAACAAGAACCCCCCGGTCAGCGTGGCAATCGTGGCACCGGGCAGGGAAAAAGCCACAATCACGACATAGGCGGCAATAAAGGCCAGCACCGTCAACACGTAATTGGCGTCACGAAAGCCCAGCAGCGCCTCGCGGTTATCGGCCAGCGCCTGAAACGTCAGATAGTCGCGCAGATAAAACGCACCGGCGACCGCGACGATAAGAATTACGATCAGCGGCAACCTGCGCAAAGCCGGATGAGGTGTGGATTGAGACATAGGAACCTTCTAAAGTTTTCCTTGGTATTACCTTTCGTGACATCCCTGCCTAGTCTGCCGTATCCGTATCACGCTGCATTGATCCATCGTGTGCAGATGTTTCAGCCTCTGTTGCCAAAAATCTTGAGGAACTTCGTACGCATGGGGGTCTAGCGCGTTGACACAGGGCATCACCCCCTCTAAGGAGCAGGTCTGAAATGTAGTACGGCCTCGAATCCTTTACAGGTTTCGGCCTTCAACCGGAGGACACGCGATGAAGCGTACGTTCCAACCATCAAACCGGGTTCGCAAGAACCGTCACGGCTTTCGCGCACGGATGGCGACAAAAGCAGGTCGCAAGATCCTGAACGCACGCCGCGCCAAAGGCCGTGCAAAGCTGAGCGCGTAAGCGCTGCTTTCGACTTGAGCGTTTTGAAACCGCCGGTTGAACCTGATCAGGGGCATCCGGCGGTTTCCGTTTGTCTGCAGGTTTTGACCAAGCGCGCTGATTTCGTCCGCGCCTCGCATGCGCTACGCCAAGGTACGCCGGGTATTCACCTGCAAGCCCGCAAACGCAGCGACGGCGAAGCAAGCGGGATTCGTGTCGGATTTACCTGTTCCAAGAAAGTCGGCAATGCCGTGGCGCGCAACCGTGCCAAACGGCGCTTGCGTGAAGTCGCCCGGCTCGTCCTACCCGAACATGGCAAGGACGGATGGGATTACGTGCTGGTCGGACGCCATCAGATCACGGCGACCCTGCCTTTTGACGCGCTGACCGCCGATTTGCGCCGCGCCTTGCGCAAGGTACATGCATGACACCGCTGGCCTATATCCTGTCGTTGCCGGTGCGGGCGTATCGGTTGATCTTTTCGCCGTGGGTCGGGCATAACTGCCGCTATCACCCGACCTGTTCGGCCTATGCGCTGGAAGCGTTGGAAAAACACGGCGCGATCAAAGGTGGCTACCTGACAATCCGTCGCATTCTGCGCTGCCACCCTTGGGGTAGCAGCGGCATTGATAACGTGCCTGACTGACCGCTAAAGTTTTTCAAATGAAATCGTGACGGTGCCAATGTCGAACCCAAACCGTTTGACATAGGCAAGGTTCAGCAGCCGGTCTTCGGTCAGTTGCCACATCCAGTCATCAAAGGTGACGCGCATCGTTTCTTGCGTGCCATCGGCTGATGGAATCGGCAGATCAATTTCGTATTGCCAGTTGAACCTGTTGTCCTGCACACGCCCCGTTGCCACGCCGATCACACCGGGGGCGGTACCTTCCCATGTGTCGGGGCCGGTTTGCACCAGCGTCCATATCCGCTGTTCGGTTGATCCGTCTTCATAGATGAAATCTTCGACCAGACGCAGGCGTTCGCCATCCCAATCACCCGCGATATTCACCACAAAACTGCGCCGCACTGTGCCAAGGATGTCCTGAAATTGGCCATAAGCGACAAAGTCACCGTCAAAGAATTCCTCCAACTTCAGCTGTCGGTCGCTGAGTGTGGGGTCGTCGAATGATGGCTTACCCACGCAGGCGGCAAGCAACATCAGGGCGGCAAAGGCGATCAGGCGCATTCTAGTCTCCGGTTTATGGGTAATACGCAGCACATGCCTGTCCGGATGCCTCTAGGCAGGGACGCGATCATCTGGCATAGCGCGCGCATGCTGGATGAAACCGAAATACACCCGCTTTTCGAGGGCGCCCCAACCACGACGGAGTTCAAGAAGCTCCGCAAACGGATCGTGCGTCAGGTGCGTGAAGCGATTGAACAATATGGCATGATCGAACGGCGCAGCGATGGCACCCAGCCCAAATGGCTGGTCTGTCTGTCAGGCGGCAAAGACAGCTACACTTTGCTGGCGGTGCTATATGAATTGAAATGGCGCGGGTTGCTTCCGGTTGATCTGCTGGCCTGCAATCTGGATCAGGGCCAGCCGGGTTTCCCCGCAACGGTTCTGCCAGAATTTCTGGACCGCATGGGCGTGCCGCACCGGATTGAATATCAGGACACCTATTCCATCGTGATGGATAAAGTGCCTGCTGGCCGGACCTTTTGTGCGCTGTGTTCACGGTTGCGGCGTGGCAACCTTTACCGCATCGCACGCGAAGAAGGCTGTTCCGCCGTCGTGCTGGGCCATCACCGCGATGATATTCTCGAAACATTCTTCATGAACCTGTTCCACGGTGGCCGTCTGGCGACAATGCCGCCGAAACTGGTGAATGAAGAAGGTGATCTGTTCCTTTACCGCCCGCTGGCCCATGTCGCCGAGGTCGATTGCGAAAAGTTCGCCCAAGCGATGCGCTATCCGATCATTCCTTGCGATCTGTGCGGGTCGCAGGACGGATTGCAGCGCCAGCAGGTCAAACAAATCCTTGATGGGTGGGAAAAGAACAGCCCGGGCCGGAGGCAGGTCATGTTCCGGTCGCTGATGAACGCGCGGCCGTCACATTTGCTGGACCCAAAACTGTTTGATTTCGCGGGTCTGACCCTTGGGCAAGATCGATCTGCCGGTGACGTTTGACATAGGCGGTACACAAAAAGACGCAGCGCAAGGAAATCTTGGGCCAATGACTTCAACGCATTGACCCACAAATGGCGATATGTGTTATTGACGACGACAGTCGCGGCCTGCCGTATTTTTCCGCCGCGTCTACCATTTACAGGAGCCCGATATGACATTGCTCAACAAGATTGTGACCGGCCTGCTTTGCACCGTCGCACCAACCGCCCTGATCGGGCAGGCGGTAGAGCTGCGGTCCTCCGACGGCTTTATCAGCGTTGAAGGCGAAATAACCGGCTTTAACGGCATGATGGTCGCGATCCAGACCACCGTGGGTCTGGTCAGCGTCCCCGCATCAGAGGTCGTGTGTTACGGCGAAGGGTGCACCGAAATTCTTGCCAGCAACGATTTCGGACTAACGGCAGAATCTTTTGCCGGCGTCGTTGCCAGTCTAGAGGCGCCGGTGACGGTATTATCTGACGATTTGACACTGGGCCTTGCATCGTCGTCGTATGACGGGCTTTACCGCGCGCTTGCCGGGGCTTTTGCGGACAGCGAACAGACGACCATGATCGCAACGCTGGATGACGCAGGCCAGCTTGCACTGCAAAATGCTGAAGGCAGCGAAACCGCGGTGCTGCGTCTTGCGCAGGCTGACGCTTATGCCGACGCTGATATCAAGGTGCTGTCGGTCCCGCTGTCAGGGACCGCGACGCAGGCTTATGCGGCACCACGCGACTGGGCGCTGGCGCAAAGGCCCGGCCACCAGATGCTGGGGCTGCGTGCCTTCGCAGTTGTTGCGGCGGCTGATGTCGGGGTCGATGCGATTACGATGGACCAGCTTGCAGCGATCTACGCGGG
>PUNR01000372.1 GCA_003551805.1 Loktanella sp. | reverse complement strand
TTGGCATAGGTTGCCAGCAGCTTAGGGTCGACATCATCAAGCGATTTTGGCTTGATCGCCATGCTTTTGGGACGGGCGTAATAATAGATATCCTGAAAATCTATTTTCGGATAGCTGACCATCGCCCAAGTCGGCTCTGTCATTTTTTCCCAGCGCGTGAACGCTTGCAAGCGCCATTCGGTCATCCATTCGGGTTCTTCGTTCTTGGATGAAATCAGCCGCACGATATCGGGGTTAACGCCTTTGGGGGCGTAATCCATCTCGATCTCGGTTTCCCAGCCGTGTTTATAGGTGCCTGACAGGGCGGCGACCGCATCGACTGTTTCCTGATCGACACCATCCTTGACTTCGATTTTGTCCAAAGCAGTCATTTTATTCCCCTCATGCCGCACGCAACCGCGCGCGTTTTTCTGTCCAGGCCTGCGCAAACCGCAAGACCTCTTCTTCTGTTGTGTCCAGCCCCAGCGATACCCGCAGCGCACAGGCTGCAGCATCGCCATCCAGACCAAGCGCGCGCAACACGCGGCTTTGCTTGACCTTGCCGGACGAACAGGCCGATCCGGCGGAAACGGCAAAACCTGCCAGATCCATCGCCATCACCTGCGTTTCGCCTTTCCAGCCCGGCGTCACGAAACACGTCGTGTTCGGCAACCGGTCCAAACCATTCCCTACAAAAATAGTATTCTTTTCGGCAGCCTCAATGGCCTTTTCTAGAATATTTCTAAGTTGCGCAACCCGTTCCCAACGCCCTGCCGCAAGATCGGCCTGCGCTGCCGCCGCAGCAGCGCCCATTCCGGCAATGGCCATCACATTCTCGGTGCCCGACCGGCGGCCCATTTCCTGCCCGCCACCTTTGATCTGCGCAGGCAACGCGTGGCCGCGCGGCATGATTAACGCCCCAACACCTTTGGGACCACCGAATTTATGCGCCGACATAAACACAATCTGCACACCCGACCAGGCATAGGAAAAAGGGATCCGGCCAAAACCTTGCGTGATATCCGACACCGCCAGATTAGCCGGCAACTGCTGCACAATCCCCGTCTCTGAATTGGCCAGTTGCAAGGTGCTGCGGGCCGGATCGGTCACCTGCACCGCACCGTCCACGACTGCCAAAACCGGATCGACCCAAGCATGGACAGCGTCATGTTCCAACGGCCCTGCTTGCAATCCGCGCCCGGCAAGTGCCAGCGCCGCCGCCTCTGTCGCGCCCGAAACAAACACGATATCCGCCTCGCCCGCACCCACGGCTTCGGCCAGCTGCGTGCGTGCACGCTCCACTATTGCCTTGGCCGCGCGCCCCTCGGCATGCACAGAGGACGGATTGCCCGTCACATCCATCGCCGCCAGCATCGCGGCCCGCGCCTCTGCGCGCAAAGGCGTGGTGGCATTATGATCCAGATACGCCCTCATCCCATCGTCCGAGCATAAATATCCTGGGGGAGGCCCGCACGGGCCGGGGGCAAAGCCCCCTGACGATGTTCACTCCTCATCGACGACCTCGAACAATGCTGGGACCGCTGGACAAGGTGCCAGCCCATTGCTGACCACGTCTGACAACCGCGCCTGATGCAAGAATACATATACATGCGCGCTTAACCCTTCCCACAGCCGGTTTGTCAGTGATTGCGCACGACTACCAGACGCACCACCCGACGCGCCCGCGCCCTTATGCATCGCCGATACAGTTTCATCCACCGCACCCAGAATTTCGGCCACGCGAATTTCCGACGCTGGTCGTGCCAACCGGTAGCCGCCACCCGGACCGCGCACAGAATCCACCAATCCCGCCCGGCGCAGTTTCACAAAAAGCTGCTCCAGATAGGGCAAGGAAATATCCTGCCGCTTGGAAATTTCGGTCAGATTGACCAGCGCGTCAGCAGGCTGCAGCGCCAGATCGGCCAAAGCCACCATCGCATATCGGCCTTTTGTGCTTAACTTCATACCGGCACCCTGCCCAATTCCTGCAAATCCATTGACGGCGCACGGCTGCGTCATTACTCAACCGGGAACCAGACTGGGGACATCTGCCCCTAGTTTAGAATCCTTCTAAGGTGCCCGAGTGTTTTCGTCAAGAATGCACGCACCCAACCAGCGACGGAAAATTATATGCCCGAAGTCATCTTCCCCGGACCCGAAGGGCGCCTTGAAGGGCGCTATCATCCGCAAAAAGACCGCGACGCACCGATCGCCATCGTGTTGCATCCGCATCCGCAATTTGGCGGCACGATGAACAACCGGGTGGTCTATAACCTGCATTATGCCTTCTATAACCTCGGTTTCACCGTGCTGCGGTTCAATTTCCGCGGTGTCGGGCGCAGCCAAGGCGAATACGATCAAGGCGTGGGCGAATTGTCCGATGCAGCATCGGCACTGGACTACCTGCAATCAATGAACAGCAATGCCAAACATTGCTGGGTCGCGGGGTTCTCTTTTGGCGCGTGGATCGGCATGCAATTGCTGATGCGTCGGCCTGAAATCACAGGCTTCATTTCGGTCAGCCCGCCTGCCAATATGTATGACTTCAGCTTCCTTGCGCCCTGCCCGGCCTCCGGCCTCGTGATCAACGGCAGCAGCGACCGCGTCGCACCGCCACAGGACACCGTCAATCTGGTGAACAAGCTGCACGAACAAAAAGGCATCACCGTCACCCATGACGAAGTCCCTGGTGCCGGCCACTTCTTCGAAGACCCCCACATGGACCCGATGATCGACACCGTCAAAACCTATGTCCGGCGGCGATTGACAGAAAACACAAGGTAGCTATGGCAGACAGTTACGTCGATAAAGTTGCAGGCGAACTGGCCGATCTTGCATTGGCCGATCAAGCTGCGTCCGGCGATATCGGCATCGTCGACAAAATCGGCGAAATGCTGGGTGCCTCCTCGCAGACTTTGCAGGAAACCTATCTGACCGCCATACGCGTCCGCAGGGCAGAGGCGCGGGCGCGCGCGCTTCTGGCCGAGCGTGCGGCGCGCGGCTATACCACCGCGGCAAAACCCCAGCAAACCGCACCCGATGACGCCAAAGTCCCCGATCCGGTGATGCAAGACCCCGACGACGATCCGTCCGGAAACGCAGGCCCGCGTCGGGTCACCCGCTGAATGACGGACCGGATCAACGCGCAACTCGCCTTCCTGACCGAGGCATGCAGATTGAAATCAATCCTGCGCGCCACAACGCTTTGCGACGGATCACGCCGCGAAAATTCCGGTGAACACAGCTGGCATATCGCGCTTTACGCCATGGTTCTGGGCGAACAGGCTGCGCCCGAAGTCAACATCAACAGGGTCATCCGGATGCTGCTGATCCACGATCTTGTCGAAATAGACGCCGGTGATGTTCCGATCCACGGCAATCACGACAGCACGGCACAAGCCGCCATTGAACAAACCGCAGCGACACGCATCTTTGGCCTGCTGCCGCCCGATCAGGCGGAAACCTTCCGCGCCCTCTGGGACGAATTCGAGGCCGCCAGGACACCCGACGCCATTTTTGCCAAATCCATCGACCGGGTGCAGCCCGTCATTGCAAATCTCGAAACTGACGGCGGCACATGGCCTGCCTTCAACGTCACCGCCAGCCAGCTTGAAACGCGCGTCGGCAGCAAAGTCGCCCGCGGCGCACCTGCCCTGTGGGTCGCGCTGAAAACACGGATTGATGCATGGTTCAGCACCCCCTCCTCATCGTCCGAGTAAAAATATCCCGGGGGCACGGGGGCTGGCCCCCGTTGTGTTGATCCACAAATCCGACATTGCCCCTATACAAACTGGGTTATCACGCGTAGGGCGCAGGGTTTATAAAGCTCTGAAAGCAAACCTTTGATGACGACCATGATCCCGACCCTTGCGAATGCCCTGTCTGCCCAAGGCTATACCGACCTCACGCCTGTGCAGGTGGCCGTAACAGATGCAGCACTTGCCGATCAGGATCTGCTGGTCTCTGCCCAGACGGGCTCTGGCAAGACAGTAGGCTTCGGCCTTGCTATCGGCCCGACCATCCTACCCGAAGATGGACAGTTCGGCCCTGCCGGTCGCCCCTTGGCGCTGGTCATCGCACCGACGCGCGAACTGGCCTTGCAGGTCAAACGCGAATTGCAGTGGCTCTATGCCGGTACGGGTGCGACGCTCGCGTCCTGTGTCGGCGGCATGGATTTCCGCGATGAAAAGCGCAGCCTTGAACGCGGCGCGCAGATTGTTGTCGCCACACCGGGGCGCTTGCGCGACCATATCATGCGCAACACGATTGATCTGAGCGACATCAAAGCCGTCATTCTTGATGAAGCCGATGAAATGCTGGACCTCGGTTTCCGCGAAGACCTTGAATTCATCCTTGATCAGGCGCCTCCGTCGCGTCGCACGCTGATGTTTTCGGCCACCGTACCTGCGGCCATTGCGAAACTGGCGCAATCTTACCAGAAGAACGCCGTCCGCGTCGCGACAGCCAGCAAGGAAGGCCAGCACAGCGACATCGAATACCGCGCGCTGACCGTGGCCAACCACGACACAGACGCGGCGATCATCAACGTGCTGCGGTTCTACGATGCGCCCAACGCCATCGTTTTCGCCAATACCCGTGCGATGGTCACACGCCTGACCACACGCCTTGCCAACCGCGGTTTTGCCACTGTGGCGCTGTCGGGTGAACTTAGCCAGACAGAGCGCACCCATGCGCTGCAAGCGATGCGCGACGGGCGTGCACGGGTTTGTGTGGCGACAGATGTCGCCGCACGCGGGATCGATCTGCCAAACCTCGAACTGGTGATCCACGCCGAACTGCCGACTAATGCCGAAACCCTGCTGCACCGGTCTGGCCGGACGGGTCGTGCGGGTCGCAAGGGCATTTCCGCGATGATCGTGCCCGCGAAAATGAAACGCCGCGCACAGAACCTGCTGACATGGGGCAAGCTTGAAGCGACATGGGCTCTGCCGCCCACGGCTGATGAAGTCACCGCGCGGGATGAGGAACGCCTGCTGAATGATCCGGTCTGGTCGGAAACATTCACCGAAAGCGAACAGGAATTCGCCGCACGTCTGCTGGCACAACATGCGCCGGAACAGATCGCTGCTGCCTATCTGCGGATTTACGCTGGCAAGACATCCGCACCGGAAGAACTGAGCGAATATAAGGACGGCCCCCCTGCCAAGGACCGTGACGGCAAGGAACGCGCGCCGCGCGATCATAAATCATTCGGCCCGTCGCGCTGGTTCCGCGTTGACGTGGGCCGCGAAGGCAAGGCAGAGGCGCGGTGGTTGCTGCCGATGATCTGCAAGGCCGGTGGCATCACGAAAACCGAAATCGGTGCGATCCGCATTCAGCCGAATGAAACGTTTGTCGAGATTTCCGAACCTGCCGTAGCCGGTTTCCTTGCCGCGATCGGACCCGATATGGTGCTGGAAAATCAGGCGAAGCTGTCCAAATTGGACGGCGCACCGCAGATCGGTGAACGCGGACCGCGCGCAACCAAGCGTGATTACGACACCAGCGCGCCCAAGCCGCGCCGCCATGCGCCCCGCGATCAGGATGCACCACCTCCATCGGCGCAATCAGATGTCGCCGCAATCCAGCCGATCCCCGGTGCCGCCGATGATACCAAGCCGCGCAAACCGCGCCAGAAACCAGAACGGCGCGATCATGGCGATGCTTTGGTCCCCTACGGCGCAAAACCTGCCTATAAAGGCAAAAGCGACAGCAAACCGCCCTATAAAGGCAAGTCCGAGTACAAGGGTAAGTCTGAAGGTAAGCCGCCTTACAAAGCCAAATCCGAAGGCGCACCCTATAAGGGCAAATCCGACGACAAAAAGCCCGGTGGCTTTGCGCGGCCCGGCAAGCCCGGTGGTAAACCCGCCTATGGCAAGCCCAGTTTTGCCAAACCCGATGGCAAGCCAAAGGCCAGCGCGAATGACACGTCAAAACGTTTTGTCCCGCCGGGTGGCACCGCCAAGCCGCGTAAACCGGCTAGCAAAGGCCCCGGCGCGCCAAAGCGCGGCAAAAGCTGACGTCACAAAAATGTCACGACACGCATGACGAGAATCAACCGGGCTGGCTTGCAACGTCAGTCCGGTCGTAATATCGGCCTGTCGAGCAGCAAAATCAGGACAAAACCCATGGCCACGTCAAAGCCAAACACCCCTGCCCAAATGGGCCAAAGCACGCCAAAGCCAAACCCCCAGCCCGCACAGATGCAGGCTCAGGTGCCTGCCAAACCAATCTTCACCGATCTCGCCAGCATCTGAATTCACGCTGGATTTCGGCACGCCACGCAGTATTCTTTGCGCATGGCCGCCTTAGAAACAATTCGTAACATTGGCCCCGCTTTTGCGGGGTCTTTGCGTTCGGTAGGGATCAACACCGCCGAAGAATTGCACGCCATCGGTGCGAATGCCGCCTATATCCGGCTGTTGCAGCAGGGCAGCAAACCCCATTTCATCAGCTATTATGTGCTGCATATGGCGCTACAAGGGCGCCCGTGGAATGATTGCAAAGGTACCGAAAAAGATGCCCTGCGTGCGCAATTCGATGCGCTGAAGGCACAGCATTGCGATACAGACCGCGCTGCGCTGGAACGTATTTTAGACCAGATCGGCACAGGCATAGCGCGCTAATTTTAAACTGAAAATCCCAAGTTTAAATTGCGTCACTTGATCCGCATCAATACAGCCTCGCGTCTTTACAGCCATGCTGCGCGGGACTGATCACGCAGCCTTGTCGCCTGCTGGCGCACAAGGAGTGACCCATGTCCCGATTTACCAGTGCTGCAACAGCAGCGATGCTGGCCTTTATCGCCCTTCCTGTTTTAGCCGAAGATGAACTGCGCGAAGACGCGCGTTACATGTTCGAACCGATCCCGCTATCGTTGCCGGATATGCCCAATAACATCCTCAGCTCTGACCGGATCGCTTTGGGCACGATGCTGTTTTTTGACCCAAGGATGTCCCGTTCCGGCGTGTTTTCCTGCCATTCCTGCCATAACGTCGGGCTTGGCGGCGCTGACGGGCTGGAAGTGTCCATTGGTCACGGCTGGCAGAAAGGCCCGCGCAATTCGCCCACCGTGTTCAACGCGGTCTTCAACATCGCCCAGTTCTGGGACGGGCGTGCCGCCGACCTTGCCGAACAGGCCGAAGGTCCGGTCCAGGCCGGGGTCGAGATGAACAACACCCCCGCCCGCGTGCTGGAAACACTGGAATCGATGGAAGGCTACGTCGATGCCTTTGCCAGCGCCTTCCCGGGCGAGGATGCGCCGATCACCTTCCGCAACTTTGCCCTTGCGATCGAGGCTTTCGAGGCGACGCTGACCACACCCAATTCACGCTTTGACCAATATCTGATGGGCGCGAACACGCTGGACGAACAGGAAATGCGCGGGTTGTCGGCTTTTATGGATCAAGGCTGTGCATCCTGCCATGCGGGCGTGAATATGGGCGGGCAGGAATATTACCCCTTCGGTCTGGTCGAACGTCCGGGTGCCAGCGTGCTGCCCGAAGGTGACCGTGGCCGTTTTGCCGTGACGGAAACCGCAGCGGATGATTACGTGTTCCGCGCCGCCCCTTTGCGCAACATCGCACTGACCGCGCCTTATTTCCACTCAGGCGTCGTCTGGTCACTGGAAGAGGCCGTTGCTGTAATGGGGGTGTCGCAGCTGGGGGCGGATCTGAACGAAGAGGAAATCAACGATATC
>PUNR01000110.1 GCA_003551805.1 Loktanella sp. | reverse complement strand
GGTTTCGTCAAACGGTGCGGGTGGTGGATATAGTCGAACCCGAACCGCCCCTTGACGCACAGCCGCCCTTCGTTCGCGGGGCCATTGATGCCTTCGACGAACTTGACCTTGTTGTCCTTGATCTTAAGGCTGACCTGACAGCCCACACCGCAGAACGGGCAGACGCTGGCGACCTCGCGGTCAAAATCAGCGGTATCGCCCATCTGGTTTTCGTCCGTCACCGTCGCGGGCAAAAGCGCACCTGTCGGGCAAGCCTGCACACATTCGCCGCAAGCCACACAAGATGATCCACCCATCGGATCATCCATATCGAAGACCGGATAGGCGGTGCCACCGCGCCCCGCCATGCCGATCACATCGTTCACCTGCACTTCGCGGCAAGCCCGCACGCAAAGCCCGCACTGGATACAGGCGTCAAGGTTCACCGACATCGCAACATGGCTGTCGTCCAGCAAAGGGATGTGGTCGGCCTTGGCTGGAAAGCGGCTTGTCGCCACGCCTTGGGCGCTGGCCATGTCCCACAGATGGCTGGATTTATCATGCGCCACGGCCTGCGCAGGCTGGTCGGCCACCAGCATTTCGATCACCATGCGGCGTGCCTGCACCTCGCGCGGTTGGTTGGTCGTGACGACCATGCCTTCAACAGGTTCGCGGATGCAGGACGCGGCCAAAGTACGTTCTCCATCAATCGCCACCATGCAGGCGCGGCAGTTGCCGTCAGGCCGATAGCCGGGCGCAGGTTTATGGCACAGATGCGGGATGATCAGGCCGCGACCATTTGCAACCTCCCAGATCGTCTGGCCGGCAGCGGCGGTGACGCTTTCACCATCAAGGGTAAAGGTGATCGGATCAGACATCAGATTTCTCCGCTAGGCTTGGGCAGATTAGATCATGCACAAGGCTGTCCCGAAAGGTCAGGCGCGACTGCAAGCAGCGTTTTTGCGCCATGCCCCGTTCCGATAAGCGGCGGCAGTTTCGCCTAGCGACCACGCTCTGCCGTGACGGTTGCCAGATTGGCCCGAATTTCGGGGATGTCCGGCGCCATTGCCCGCGCGTCCCGCAAGGCCGCTTGCGCCCCGCGCAAATCGCCCTGCGCATAACGCGCATTACCCAGCCCAAATTGCCACAACCAGTTATCCGGCCAGCGCGCGCCCCCCGTCAGATACAGCGTTTCGGCGGCAGCGGGCTGCCCCGCGCGTTCCAGCGCAGCGGCTGCCGACAGGATCGCCGTTTGCCCGACACTGACAGGCAGGCGGTCCGGCGGCAGAACGACCAGCCCCCAATAATCACCCCGCCGCCACGTCCGTTCAAACACGGCAAAGGGCATGACCATCTGATCTTCCTGACCGGAGTTCAGATAAACCTCGTCACGCGCGAAATCATACCCCGTCACGACGCCGTAATGCCAGACAGGGGCAACTCCAAGGCCAAGGTTCTGGAACACGATCACCGGATGGCCTGCTGCAACTTCGGCCAGTAATTGATCGAACGTGCCGATCTCGACGGCAAGCTGCCCCAGCCTGCGGCTGCTGCCGATCATATCTGCGGTATAAGTGCCACCCGCACCGGGGCTGAAGGCAAGCGCTGCGACCTGATCCTGCGTGACATCGGCCCCCGCCCATTGCATCACCATCGCAATAGATGCGGGGCCGCAATAAAACGCGTTTTGGCGGATCAGTGGCACATCAGCCACCTGCGCGCGGGTCGGTACATCGACCGACAGCCGCGCGTCTGCGTCAAAAGGCGCGGCGCAGGCTGTCAGCCAGACCAGCGCCGCAAATGCCCTTAACGTACGCAACGCGTAAAGTTGTAGACCCGCGTGAAGCACAGCAAATCAGTGACCAGCAGAATGACAAAGATGGTAAACAACGTGCCGACAATATCGGCCCCGGCGCTGTCATTTTCCATCTGGATCAGGATCGTCGCGATCTCTGCGTCAGACAGGGCAGCAAGGCGCGCCTCTGCCTCGGCGGGGTCGACACCAAGGTCGATGATCTGGTCACGGATTTCGGTGCGCTGCAATTCATTCAGCAACAAGTTACGGTCGGCCATCGCGGCATATTTGCCAATCGCCTCGTCCGTTCCCAGCATCTGTGCCTGCGCCAGCGTGGCGGCCTGCGTTGCCAAAAGCAGTTGCGCTGACAACAAGATTGCCAGACTTTTGCGGGAAAGGTCAAAAATACCCATCTTCATCAGTCCTTTTTCGCGGTCTTGCCGCCGGTTTCTGTGGATTGGAACCAGTTTTCAGTAAAACTGGCCACAGCGCAACCTTGCATCCGGTATGGCAGACACCTTCGGCGGAAAGGGATCAGACAAAGGCCATCATGTTGTTGATGAGGAATATCCGCAAAATCTCGAGCCCGACGAGCACCAGTACAGGCGACAAGTCGATCCCGCCCATATTGGGCAGCATATTGCGGATCGGGCCGTAGATCGGTTCCAGTATCCGCTGCAATGTATACCAGACCTGCCCGACGAATTGTTGGCGCACGTTCAGCACGTCAAACCGGATCAGCCAGCTCATGATGAAATGCGCGATGACGAACAGGCGCACAACGCCGATGATAACAAGCATGGCCTGGATAAGTGTCAGCATGGTTTGATCGCCCCAATAAAGATACCGCCTTGACCTAAGCGTTCCTGCCGGAACGGGCAAGCCCAAGGTTGCCCCAAGGTAAAAGTTGACGTTTACGTCAATCATGGCCATCTCGGGTGCAACCACAAGAGGCGTCGCATGTATCCCGTCATCCGCACCATGAAGGAATTGTTCGTCAACCGCCGCAGGCCCGCGCTTGGGCCGTTGGATGCGCATGTGTCGTGGCACCGTTGCTGGCCACAGGATATCGACGTTTACCTTGAGATGAACAACGGGCGCATCCTGACGATCATGGATCTGGGGCGCACCGGGCTAGGTATCCGCACCGGCCTGGTTGCAGCGTTGCAGCGTAATCGCTGGGGTCTGACGATGGCGGGTGCCTCTGTGCGATACCGCAAGCGGATCAGGCCGTTCACGCGGTTTCGGATGGTCAGCAAATGTATCGGGTGGGATGATAAATTCATGTATCTCGACCAATCTATCTGGATCGGGGCAGATTGCGCTGTGCAGATCCTGTACCGGTCCGCCGCGACTGACAAAAACGGGATCGTGAAACCCGAACGCCTGCTGGCCGAGATGGGAATGAGCGATCCACAGCCGCAATTGCCCGACTGGGTGCAAGGCTGGATCGACGCCGACCGCGGACGGCCCTGGCCTCCGGTAGATCACGGCGCACAACCCTAAAGCTTGTCTTGCAAGAGACATGATTTGCAGTGTCTAGTCCCCGAAAGCAAACGCAGGGGCGGAACATGGCAGTCAGCAAGAAACGTATCTGGGGATGGATGGCTTATGACTGGGCCGCCCAGCCGTTTTATACGCTTGGCCTGACGTTCATTTTTGGCCCCTATTTCGCGGTGGCTGCCGCGCAGCATTACCTCGGCATGGGGCTGGACGAATTTGCCGCCAATGCGCGTGCCCAATGGATATGGTCCGCAGGGCAGACCGTGGCCGGATTGCTGATTGCCGTCAGCGCCCCGTTTCTGGGGGCCTTTGCCGATAGTTCAGGCCGAAAGATCCCGTGGATTGTTTTCTTTTCAGTGATCTATGTGGCTGCGACTTGGGCGCTTTGGGGGCTGACGCCGGACGGGGCGAACCTGATGCTGATCTTGGTGGTATTTTATATCGGCTTCATCGCCGCCGAAAGCGGGCTGAATTTCACCAATGCGATCCTGCCGTCGCTTGGCAACGACAAAGAGGTCGGGCGCATTTCCGGATCAGGCGCAGCCTTTGGCTATTGGGGCGGAGTGCTGGCGCTGTTCCTGATGCTGTTGTTGCTGGCTGAAAACGACCAAGGCGTGACATTGCTGGGCAATCCGCCACTTTTCGGTCTCGACCCCGAAATGCGTGAGGGCACACGGGCGGTCGGACCGTTCATCGCGATCTGGTATCTGGTCTTTATCATTCCGTTCTTCATGTATGTCCGTGACGACCCCAACGCCGTGCGCCGATCCACCAAGGTCACCGCCGTCGCCGGTGAATTGATGGAAACACTGCGGTCGGTGGTCAAACGCAAAAGCCTGCTGAATTTCCTGCTGGGGTCGATGTTCTACCGCGATGCGCTGAATGCGGTTTATGCGTTTGGGGGCGTCTATGCCGCGCTGGTCCTGCAATGGCAGACGATCCAAATCGGCGTTTTCGGGATCATTGCGGCGATTGCCGCGGCCATCGTGACGTGGCTTGGCGGTCTGGGTGATGCCCGCTACGGACCCAAACCCGTCATCAAAATATGCGTCTGGGTGCTGATCGGCGTGTCCGTTATCATCGTTGGCATGTCGCGGCAGGCGATATTCGGAATTCCGCTACCCGAAGGCTCGCCCATCCCTGATCTGGTGTTCTATTTCTGCGGCGTTTGTATCGGCGGAGCAGGCGGCGCGCTATATTCCGCGTCACGGTCCATGATGGTGCGGCACACCCACCCCGACCGCCCCGCAGAGGCGTTCGGCCTGTTTGCCCTGACCGGCAAGGCGACGGCGTTCCTTGCCCCCGCGCTGATTACGCTGTTCACAATTATGACGGGTAGCAACCAATTGGGCTTTTTGCCGATTATCTTCCTTTTCATGATCGGTCTTTACCTGCTACGCTTTGTCAACAAAAACGGAGACCGTGACGAATGGGCCGCATTACCGCAACACTCCTCCTGATCGTTGGTCTGGCTGCTTGCCAGCCGGATGACACGCCCCCGTCACGGGCAGAGGTGATGCAGAACGCTGGCGACAACCGGGTTGCGAAGGCACTGTTCGGCGCAGCGCCGCGCCCTTCAGCGCAATCGCCCGCAGCCTTGGGCGGCTATTCCCAAGGCTGTCAGGCAGGGGCAGTCGAACTGCCCGAAACAGGACCGACATGGCAAGCCATGCGCCTGTCACGCAACCGCAATTGGGCGCAGCCCGTCACAGTCGATTACGTTCAGGACCTCAGCCGTTTTGCTGCGACCTTGCCGGGGTGGGAAGGCATTTATGTCGGCGACCTAAGCCAGCCGCGCGGCGGGCCAATGCTGACAGGCCATGCCAGCCACCAGACCGGGCTGGACGCAGATATCTGGATGCTGCCCCCCAACAGGCTGAACCTGAGCAGGGCTGAACGTGAATCGATCTCTTCTATCTCGATGCAACGGGCAAGCGGGGCCTACGTCAACAGCGGCTGGACCCCACAACACGAGGCGCTGATCCGCGCAGCCGCATCCGACCCGCGCACAGCACGGATTTTCGTGTTCGCCGGCGCCAAGGTCGAAATGTGCCGCAACGCCACAGGCGACCGTAGCTGGCTGAACAAAGTCCGGCCTTGGTACGGGCACCATTACCATTTCCACGTCCGGCTGAATTGCCCGCGCGGGGATGCAACCTGCGTCGATCAGGCGCCGCCACCGCCCGGTGACGGCTGTGCCGAAGCGCAGGAATGGGTGAACAACATCATCAGCCCGCCACCACCACGCCCCCGCGACCCTTCGGCACCGGCGCCCACACCACGTGGCGAACTGACGATGGCCAGCTTGCCGGGCCAGTGCCTTGCCGTATTGAACGCGGATTAAGCGGGATACATCACATCTTAACCATTGTGGGGCTAGGCTGGTGCAGATAGCGCCGCTGATGAAATGACCTTTGCCTTGCGATTGATTACCTTTCTTGCAGCCCTGCTGCTGGCCCTTCCCGCCCGGTCAGAGGTGGAATTCATCGGTGCCTATAACTGGGCGCTGGATGATCCCCGCTTTGGCGGTTTCTCTGGCATCGAAGTCACGGATGACGGCGACAGCTTTGTCGCCATCAATGACCGCGCCATGTTCATCACCGGCCAGTTTGAACGGACGGACGGACAGATCACCGGCATCATTGCCGGACCGATGGTTCCAATGACCGGCCCCGGCGGTCGTGCCCTGACCCGCCCCGAAAGCGACAGTGAAGGCATCGCCATAGCACCTGACGGGACGATCTATGTGTCGTTTGAATGGATGCACGGGATCCGGCGGTTCGACGCGGTCGGACAACCGGGGTCAGAGCTGATGACGACATCCGATTTTGACAGCTTGCAAAACAATGCATCGTTGGAAGCATTGGCCATCGGCGACGACGGCGCGCTGTATACGATCCCCGAACGGTCGGGCGCTGCGACACTGCCGTTTCCGGTTTACCGGCTAAAGGACGGCATCTGGGACCAGCCGTTCAGCATCCCACGGCGCGGGGCCTTTCTGGTCGCGGGGGCCGATATCGGACCCGACGGGATGTTGTATGTGCTGGAACGGGATTTTGTCGGCATCGGCTTTCGCAGCCGTGTGCGGCGGTTTGACATGACGGGGGGCAGCGAACAGGTTTTGCTGGAAACAGCAATCCGCCAGCACGACAACCTTGAAGGGATCAGCGTCTGGGAGGACGAACAGGGGCTGCGGCTGACGATGATCTCTGACGACAACTTCGGCTTTTTCCAGCGGACAGAGGTCGTGGAATACCGGTTGACGGATTGACACACCGGCGTTAGGTCGCGCTGTCCCCCATGGGGGCCAAGTGCCGCACCCTTGTCAAAACGGAACCATTCAAATGACACGCATCCTTCCCGGCGTTATCGCCATGGCCGCCATCGTTGTGGCGTCAAATATCCTTGTACAATTCCTGATCCTTGACGGGCTGCTGACATGGGGGGCGTTCACCTACCCGCTGGCCTTCCTTGTCACGGACGTCATGAACCGCGTTTACGGCACGCAAGCCGCGCGCAAGGTCGTGTTTTCAGGGCTGGTCGTCGGGATCATCTGTTCGCTGATCGGTAGCCAGATCATGCTGCAAGGGGACGGATACGAATACCCCGCCGTTGCCATCCGCATCGCCATCGGGTCGGCCACCGCGTTCCTTGTCGCACAGATGCTGGACATCGCTGTGTTCAACCGCCTGCGTGACGGGTCATGGTGGAAAGCACCGCTGGGCAGCACGCTGGTCGGGTCCACTGTGGATACGGCAATTTTCTTCTCGATCGCTTTTGCCGCGCTGTTCAACGGCTTCAGCGCTGCCGCTGCGGATGAAATCATCTGGGCGCAAGACGCCGTGCCGTTCCTGAATGTGGGGCCTCTGGTGCCGCTGTGGGTATCGCTGGCCGTGGCGGATTGGGGGGTCAAGCTGACCATCGCACTGCTGGCGCTTTTGCCATTCCGCCTAATTGTTGGGCGAATCCAGCAAGCGAAAATTTAAACGCGACCTGTGGTATATTTTTACTTGAAATATACCAAATCTGTGCGAATCTAAAGTTAGTGAAACATTTGAAAGGAGGTGATCCAGTGCATCATGAAGTATTGGAAACGTGTGGCGGGACAACTTGGGGGGCATACAGCTAAGGCAGCCCTTGGCTGAATTAACCCCAAGGTGGTAATCCTAACCGACCCACCTCCGACATTCAGGAAAGGGCTATCCAGATCGGATAGCCCTTTTTGTTTTGACCCTGTAAAAGCCCTGCCATGACCCTGCGCATCACCAACCAGATCGAAATTGCCGATTGGGAGCTGACGGAAAGCTTTGCCCGCGCGTCCGGTCCCGGCGGGCAGAACGTGAACAAAGTGTCCACCGCCGTCGAATTGCGGTTCGAGGCGGAACGGTCCCCCAACCTGCCCGATCCGGTGAAACGGAGGCTGCGGCGGCTGGCGGGGCGGCGCTGGACGAATGACGG
>PUNR01000307.1 GCA_003551805.1 Loktanella sp. | reverse complement strand
GCCATGGCAGCCCGCCGATTCCATCGCGATCTTGAAACTGATGGCGTTGCAACTGACATCCAGTCTGGAAAACGAAGTGCTGCGCGCAAGGGCTTCGCTGGTGGTCAGCCCCGACCGGTTGCGCGATATCCTGCCGGATGATCCGTCATCGGGCGTGGCGGCGCTGCCGTCTTATGCAGCACTTGTGCCGGATGTGCCGCAATACACACCCAACACCCGCATGGCCTATGACCCGTTGATGCCCGTGCCGCCGCGCGGATTGGCGGGGGCGTCAAACGCATGGGCCGCCAATGCAACGCGGTCTGCCACCGGGTCCACCCTGATGGCCAATGATCCGCATCTGGGGCTGACAGCACCCAGCATCTGGTTTCTGGCACGACTGGAATTACAAGATGGCGGCGTGATCGGCGGCACAATTCCGGGTGTGCCGGTGATCCTGTCAGGGCGCAGCGCCAATCTGGGCTGGGGTCTGACCACGGCGAACGTGGACGATCAGGATATTTTCCTTGAACAGGTCAACCCCGACAACCCTGATGAATATCGCGGGCTGGACGGGTGGCAGCGGTTTCGCACACGCGACAGCATCATCAACGTCAAAGACAGCAGCGCCGTTACGATCCGCCTGCGCTGGACCGACAACGGTCCGGTGATGCCGGCCGACCAGTTCGATCTGCGCACCATCACACCACCGGGCCATGTGACGGCGATTGCATGGACAGCCTTGTCCGGCGCTGACACGTCGATGACATCCGCGATGGCGCTGATGCGCGCAGCGTCGGTGACAGAGGCGATTGCAGCCGGCGAATTGCATATCGCACCTGCGCAGAACATCACACTGGCCGATCGCAACCGTGTTGCGATGCAGACCATCGGTGCGATGCCGATCCGCGATGCCAACCATCAAAGTCAGGGCCGCTATCCAAGCTTTGGCTATCTGCCGGAAAACCGCTGGCAGGGGACGTTTCCCTATGCCGAAAATCCCCGTTTCGTTAATCCGGCGGGCGGGATTGTCGGCAATACCAATAACAAGATGATTGACCGCCCTTTCCCGAACCATGTGTCGTTTGACTGGGGTGATACGCAACGCGTGATCCGCTGGCGCAACTTGATGCAAGCCCGTGAGGTCCACACACGCGACAGTTTCATCGAGGCGCAACTGGACACTGTCAGCGTGACCGCACGCACCCTGCTAACCTTTATGGGGGCCGATCTGTGGTTCACCGGCGATGCCGCCCCACATGGCACACCCGAAAGACGCAGGCAGGTTGCGCTTGAGCTGTTAGCCGCCTGGAACGGCGAAATGAACGAACATCTGCCTGAACCGCTGATCTATGCGGCTTGGGCACGGGCATTTCAGGCACGAGTGATTCGCGATGAACTGGGCCCGCTTGCATCGGAATTCACCCATCTTGATCCGGTTTTTCTTGAACGGATTTTCCGTGATGTGGATGGTGCATCTGTCTGGTGTGATGTGATCCAGTCCGCATCTGTCGAAACCTGTGCCGATATCGCGAGCCAGTCGCTGGATGACGCGCTGATCTGGATCGCCGAAAACCACGGCCCCGCGATTGAGGCTGTGCGCTGGGGTGATGCGCATGAGGCGACACATGACCATCCGGTGCTTGGGACCACACCGATCCTGAACTGGATCGTCAATATCCGCCAATCGACCAGTGGTGGCGACAACACACTGATGCGCGGGCGCACCCGTGGGACCGGACCTGCACCGTTCCAGAATGTGCATGCCGCAGGATATCGCGGCGTATACGACTTTGCCGATCCGGATTCGTCGGTGTTCATTTCATCGACAGGTCAATCGGGCCATCCGCTGTCGCGCTATTATGATAATCTGGGTGAATTGTGGCGTCGCGGCGAATACATACCCATGTCGCTGGACCCCGACCTTGCGCGCGCTGCGGCGGTGGGTGTGACACGATTAATCCCGCAGCAAGACTAGGTGCGCGGCGGGTAAATCCCGCCGCAGCACCGGGTTTTTCAGACTTTGTAAGACGGCAGGTGCTGAAAAGCTTCTTTCAAGGCATCGCCCCAACCGCTTGATATTGCTTGATAAACGGAATCTTCTTCATCAATCCGCAGGATCCGGCCAGCTTCGAAACTGTCTTTTTCGTAGATCTGCAAATCAAACGGCAGGCCCACTGACAGATTGGATTTCACGGTTGAATCAAATGATACCAGCAGCAATTTTACAGCGTCGTCATAGGCCATTTGTGGATCATAGGCCCGCACAAGGATCGGCTTACCATACTTGGTTTCACCGATCTGGAAGAACGGCGTGTCGGGGGTGATTTCGATGAAATTCCCCTCGGGATAGACCAGAAAGATGGTTGGTTCGCCGCCTTTGATCTGGCCACCGACAATCGCAGAGGCCGAGAATTGTTCAGCGGATTGCTGTCCATTCACACTGCTTTCGGCAATCACCTCTTTCAAGGTAGCACCGACAAGGCGGGCGACCTGAAACATCGTTGTTTCATGCAAAATACTTGGGTCGCGGTCTTTTTTGGTGACCGACCGTTCGCGCAGCAAGCTGATCATGGCCTGCGTCGTGGCCAGATTGCCTGCGGTCATGATGGTAATCATGCGTTCACCGGGCACTTGCCAGTGAAACATTTTTTTGGCTGTCGAAAAGTTATCGACACCCGCGTTTGTGCGGGTGTCGGACATAAAGACCAATCCACGGTCAAGCTGCATTCCGATGCAGTAGGTCATTTGATACGCCTTAAATGGAGATTGCGCACAGCATTACTGTTGAACCTGTAAAGATACAATCAACGTCTCGTTCGAGGGGCCCATGCGCATGCCCTTGACGGGTGCCGCGCAGGTCGCGTCACGGCCAATCGCGACACGGACGTATTTTTCATCGGGCGACACGCCGTTGGATATATCGAACCCGACCCAGCCTAGCCCCTCGATATGCGCCTCTGCCCAGGCGTGGGCGGCTTCTTGGTCAATGACATCATTGATCATCAGATAACCGCTGACGTAACGCGCCGGCACACCGCGCGTGCGCAGGGCCGAGATAAAGATTTGCGCGTGATCCTGACAAACACCGCCGCCGATCTTGATCGCCTGTTCGGCTGTTGTGTCCGCGCCGGTCACACCGGTCTGATAGGGTAACGCATCACGGATTGCATTCGACAGGTCATGCAGGGACGTGACCGGATCTTTCATTTTGCCCAAGGCACGGGCCATGTCGCGCACCCCTGCCCCCGGTGCCGTCAGAAAAGTTGATTGCGCAAAATGCCACAGTGGTGCGCGCCCATAGACCGGCCCCAGAACGCCTGCCTTGTCATGCGTCGTGACCTTACCATGCGCGGTAAATGCGACAGTGGTCGCACCGGGGGTCACGCTGACAAGATCGGTGTGATTGCCATAATGGTCCAGATAGCTGGCTTCAATCTGGCCACCTGTGACGTCGATCTGCCAATCATCGACATGTTGCATCGTATTGGTCAGCGGACGCAGGCGCAGCTTTTGCAACGCGAAATCTACCGGCATGTCATAGCTATAGCTGGTTTTGTGATTAATCGTCAGTTGCATCAGTTGTTGAACCTGTAGTCGATCTCGATCTGCCTGCCGATCGCTGCGTTTTCATCCAGAATGGACCCGACAAATTCGTGCAAACCTTCGTCAAAGATCGACCCGATTTCGCGGTCTTTCAGTCGTGAGTTCAATTTCTGCGCCAATTCATGCGACGGTTTCACCTCGCCGTAATCCTTGGCCAGATGGCGCAGGTTGTCGACCAATTGCGCCGCACAATGGCTAAGCGATCGTGGCATCCGGTCATCAAGGATCAGGAAATCGGCAATCGCCGGGGCGGTGAAATCATCCTCGACAGCCCAGCGAAAGGACCGGTGCGCCGATACCGATCGCAGGATTGTTTCCCATTGTACGTTGTCCATCCGGCTGCCGACAAACGATGGCGCAGGCAGCAATGCATAATATTTCACGTCGATGATCCGCGCGGTACTGTCGATCCGTTCGACAAAAGTCCCAAGACGGCAGAAATCAAAGATATCATTGCGCAGCATCGTGCCCACCAAGGCCCCGCGCACCAGTGCCGATTGTTGCCGGATGACGGCAAGCACGGCAGGCAATTCGGTTTCTGGAATAGGTTTGCGCAGCAAAGCCGTCAGCACCATCCATGTTTCGTTCACTGCGGCCCAGACTTCGGTCGTCAGGGCAGTACGCACCAGACGCGCATTGTCGCGTGCGGATTTTGTCACCGACAGCACCGATGACGGGTTGGTTTCGTCGCGCAACAGAAAATTCACGACATTGGCGCTGGTATATTTGTCGTGGCGTTCCTCGAACGGCTTTTGCGCGGCAGAGGTGATGATGACGGATTTCCATTCCGATTCCGCATCATTGGATCGCGTCAACGCGATGCGGAACCCTGCTTCGATCAGTCTTGCGGTGTTTTCGGCGCGTTCCAGAAACCGGAACATCCAGTACAGACCGCCTGCGGTTTTTCCCAACATGTCAGTCTTCCAATATCCAAGTGTCTTTTGTGCCGCCGCCCTGGCTTGAATTCACCACCAGCGACCCGGCCTTGAGCGCGACGCGCGTCAGCCCGCCCGGTGTTATGTTGACCCCTGCAGGCGATACCAGCGCAAATGGGCGCAGGTCCACATGGCGCGGCGCCAGACCTTTTTTGGTAAAGATCGGCACGGTGGACAACGACAGCGTCGGTTGGGCGATGTAATTAGCGGGGTTCGACTTCAGCTTGGCAGCAAAGGCTGCCAGTTCTTTCTTGCTGGCAGCAGGCCCGACCAGCATGCCGTAGCCGCCTGAACCGTGCACTTCTTTCACGACCAGATCGGCAAGGTTATCCAGCACATATTTCAGCGCGTCAGGTTCAGAACAGCGATGCGTTTCGACATTTTTCAAAATCGCGCGCTCACCGGTGTAAAATTCAACGATGTCAGGCATATAGCTATAGATCGCCTTGTCATCGGCCACCCCTGTGCCCGGTGCATTGGCAATCGTGATATTGCCTGCGCGATAGACATCCATGATCCCCGGCACACCCAACATAGATGTCGGGTTAAATGTCATCGGGTCCAGAAAATCATCGTCAACACGGCGATAAAGCACGTCGATCCGCCGGAACCCGCGTGTGGTCCGCATCGCGATATGACCGTCGATCACCCGCAGATCGTGGCCTTCGACCAGTTCGACACCCATCTGGTCAGCCAGAAAACTATGTTCAAAATAGGCTGAATTGTGGATGCCGGGCGTCAGGACAGCGACACAGGGTCGCCCGTTACAGCTGGCTGGCGCCGAGGCTTCAAGCGACCGTCGTAAGGATTTGGGGTAATCGCTGACCGGCTTGACCTTGATCTTGCTGAACAGCTCGGGAAACATTTGCAGCATGGTTTCGCGGTTTTCCAGCATATAGCTGACACCGGACGGCGTGCGGGCATTGTCTTCGAGAACGTAAAAATCATCTTCGCCGGTGCGCACGATATCCGTGCCGACGATATGAGTGTAGACCCCGCCCGGCGGGTTGAAATCCATCATCTGCGGCAGAAAGGCGGCGTTTTTGGCGATCAGTTCGACCGGTACAATCCCCGCCTTGAGAATTTCCTGACGGTTGTAGATGTCATAAAGAAACGCATTGATCGCGCGCACACGCTGTTCGATCCCACGCGATAGTTTTGACCATTCGCTGCTGGAAATGATCCGCGGAACCAGATCGAACGGGATCAGCCGTTCTTCGGCATCCGATTGGCCGTAAACATTAAAGGTAATCCCGGTGCGGCGAAAAAACGCCTCTGCCTCGGCGGATTTCTTGGCCAGCCTGCGCGCGTCTTGCGCGGTGAACCATTCATCATATCCGGTGTAGGGGGAACGTGCGCCACTGGCGCTCAGCATCTCATCAAAGTGATTAATCTCTGTATCCATCCTGTTAACTTACGCGGTTAAAGACGGACTACAACTATTTCCCTGCGTTATTGCTGCTCGAATATCGTCGTTTGCCTGTTTTTTAGGCGGGGATTTCAGCGGCTGATAACCAGCTCTGCCTTCAATCCACCCAAGGTGTCGCTTTTGCCAAGGCGGAGCACACCGCCATGGCTGCGCGCGACATCGGCGACGATGGCGAGCCCCAGCCCCACGCCGCTGCCTTTGTCCTGATTGCGCGCCGGATCAAGCCGCACAAAAGGGCTGATCGCGTCGTCATGACGATCTGGCGGGATGCCCGGGCCGTCATCCTCGACCCAGAAACGCACAGCGCGATCGGTGACACTGACCCCGACCAAGGCCTTGGTGCCATAGCGCAAAGCATTGCCAAGCAGATTGTCCAGCGCCCGCCGGATCGCCAAAGGCCGCAGGTTGACGACATTTTCCGGCCCGTCGATCGCGGCAAGCGTGACAGGCTGGCCCAGCCTTGCCGCATCCTGCAAAACGTTGCGCACGATATCCGCAGGCACCGCCTGTTCAAGGTTGTCGGCCGCATCACTGCGCGCGAAATCCAGAAACGCATCCAGCAGCTTTTGCATATCGTCCACATCGCGCACCAGATCGGCCGCATCGGGGTGATCCAGCATCGACAGCCCCAACCGCAACCGCGTCAGCGGCGTGCGCAGGTCATGACTGACCCCTGACAGCATCATCGTGCGGCTTTGGGTCTGGCGTTCCAGCCGGTTGCGCATATCCAGAAATGCCATGCCGGCGGCTCGCACTTCGACAGCACCTGTGGGAGTGAAGGGCGTGATCCGGCCTTTGCCGTAATCCGTCGCCGCGCGTGCCATCCGTTTGATCGGGCGCAACTGGTTGCGCAAAAACAGATAGGCCACGACCGTCATCAACGCCCCCAGCACTACCATGATAACCAGCAACTGATGCGGGTTCGACGCCGAAAGCCGCCTGCGGCTAAGGTCAAGTTCCAGCAGACCGTGGCGCGTTTGCACCCAAAGGCTAACACGCCCCCGATCCTCGAGCGAGACGACACGCAGGTCATCGATCCCGTCGCGCAGGGTTGCGATGACGGTCGCACCGGTGAAATCAACGAAAGGATTGATGTCGCGCACTGGCGCATCCGGTGCAGGCAATGCAGTGCGAATTTGCAAAGCCTCGCCCAAGGTTGCCAATGCGCTGCGCGCCGCGTCCGGAGTTTCGGCAGCATTGGTGGTGTCGATCAGGAATTGAAGGTCGATATTGACGGCACTTGTCATCAGCCGCGTCACACCGTCAAAATGGCGCTGGATAAAGACAACGGACACCAGCAATTGCAAAAACACGACCGGAAACACAAGGATCAGCGCGGCACGGGCATAAATCCCGCGCGGCATCGCATTTTTGATCCATCGCAAATTCATGCTGTGACGCTATCCTGCCTTTGGCACGGCGAAAAGTGCCGATGACACGCGCGCAAGATTTCGCGCCGCAAACAGGCGTGCCATTGTTATTACGCGATGATCTGGCGCTGGTGCTGGCACCCAATCCATCGCCAATGACCCATCTGGGCACCAACAGCTATCTGCTGGGCCGCGGCAATCTGGTGGTGATTGACCCCGGCCCTGCCGATGAAACCCATCTGGCCGCTTTGCTGGATGCAATCGGCGGGCGCAAGGTCGACTACATTCTGGTCACCCACAGCCATCTGGACCATTCCGCGCTTGCGCCTGCCTTGGCAGATCAAACCGGCGCACCTGTCTGCGCCTTTGGTACCGCTACAGCGGGACGCAGCGCCATCATGCAAAAGCTGGTGGCACAAGGTATGACCGGCGGCGGCGAAGGCATCGACCACAGGTTCCAGCCCGATAT
>PUNR01000276.1 GCA_003551805.1 Loktanella sp. | reverse complement strand
GGAAATGATATCCACGCCCGCCTCGGCCAGCGCCTTGTACAGCGCCGCCAACAGCATGGTCTTGCCCGATCCGGCCTTGCCGATCACGGCCAGCACAGATGACGCATCGCTTTGCGGTGGTTGTAGCAGGCTGTCGTCCAGATCAACACCGGCCTGCCGCAAGGCGGTGGCGACATTATCCCAGGCTTCGGCCTGATCTTCGGAAAAGGTGATGACGGGTGCGTTCATAGCGGTGACTTTAGCTGCGCCCGCCACCCGTCACCACCGCCTTATCATCGTCAGAGAAGAAAATATCCCCGCCGGAGGCTTCAGGTCTCTGCGTGCCACCACCCGCTGGCAATGGCACGCAAGCTACTCTCTCAGCGCCCCTCCCGTGACGCTTCGATTGTATCCTCGAACGTACGCAGACCCATCACAGGTGCCTGCACCAACACCGCCATATTGCCCGGCTTGTGTTCGTTGCGGCGCATCTTGGTATGCGCAAGCGGGATTTCATCCCATGCGAAACATTCCGACATGCAGGGGTCCAACCGGCGTTCAACCATCAGGTTGTTTGCGGCACTTGCCTGCTTGAGATGGGCAAAGTGGCTTCCTTGCAACCGTTTCTGATGCATCCACATGTAACGGACGTCAAAAGTGCAGTTGAAACCGGTGGTACCTGCGCAAATCACGACCATGCCGCCTTTCTTGCAGACAAGCGATGACACCGGAAACGTCGCCTCGCCCGGATGTTCAAACACCATATCGACGTTCTTGCCCTTGCCGGTGATGTCCCAGATCGCCTTGCCGAAACGGCGCGCCTCTTTCAGCCAGGTGTTGTATTCGGCGGTATTGACCTTGGGCAACTGCCCCCAGCAGGAAAAATCATTGCGGTTGATAACGCCTTTGGCGCCCAGCGACATGACAAATTCACGCTTGCTTTCGTCGCTGATGACACCGATCGCATTGGCCCCTGCCGTGTTGATCAGCTGGATCGCATAAGACCCCAGACCGCCCGACGCGCCCCAGACCAGCACATTCTGGCCGGGCTTGAGATCATGCGGTTCATGGCCGAACAGCATCCGATACGCGGTGGCCAGCGTCAGCGTATAACACGCACTTTCTTCCCAAGTCAGATGCTGCGGGCGCGGCATTAATTGCTGCGCCTGCACGCGGGTAAACTGGGCAAAAGACCCGTCTGGTGTCTCATATCCCCAGATCCGTTGGGTCGGTGAATACATCGGGTCGCCGCCGTTGCATTCTTCATCGTCGCCGTCATCCTGATTGCAATGGATCACGACCTCGTCGCCGACTTTCCAGCGCTTGACCCTGTCGCCGACAGCCCAGACGATGCCCGCCGCATCCGACCCTGCAATATGATAAGGCGCACCGTGCCCGTCAAACGGGCTAATCGGTTCGCCCAAGCCCGCCCAGACGCCATTGTAATTCACGCCCGCCGCCATAACGAGAACCAGCACCTCGCCCGAGTCGATCGCGGGGGTTTCCACGACCTCCAATTGGAACGCCTTGTCAGGTTCGCCGTGCCGTTCACGCCGGATCGTCCATGCGTGCATTTGTGCGGGCACATGGCCCAAGGGGGGCATTTCGCCCATATTATAAAGATCTTTGCGTTCCGCTGCGTAAGCGGCTTCACCAGTTGTCAGATCAAGGGCCATTTCCATCTCCATCGCGATCAATCCGTTTGTGCCGCAGTGCAGAATCATGCGGGCTTAGCCGATTGATACGAAGCGTTACGCAACATTGCAACACCCAGAGGGTCTTTTTTGTAATTTTATGTCTGCTGCGTCGCAGAAATAAGCAAGGGCTCGGCCTCTTTGTCAAAATGATGGGCAATGGAATTGGCGTAATAAGTCAAAATAGGTGCGCCAAGCTCTGTCACGGCGACTGTATCGCCTTGCAAGGTGACCAACCGGCGCGCCTCCATCCGGTCCAGCGCGTCCTTTACGACATCTTCGGCACTGCGTCGCGGGCGGGGGATCTGCTTGTCCTGCAAAAGCTGCATTGACGCGCCAACGGCGCCGACCAGCGCGTCTTTCGGGGCCGGCGTCAGCGCCAACAGATGCCGCGCAACCAATGGTACACCGGGGACGGGGGTCACATCCGCAATGCGCTGCATCAGGGCTGATGCGACAGCCTTGGTCAGATCGCCTTCGGCGGTTTGGGCAAAACGCGACAGCTCTAACGGTTCACCGAAACTGACTGACGCAGTGCCATAACCCTTGAACCGTCCCGTGATCCGCTGCGCGAAATGGCGGCCAAGCCTGATGAACACATTGACCAACGATGGACGAAACCTGCGCGTGCCGGATTTATGCGCGGCAATCAGGATCGTGTCTTCCAGCACGCGGTCGTAATTCAAAGCAACGGGAACAAAGATAACTTCGCGCGCGGCGGGGTCGAAATCTTCAATGATATAGTTCAGCAAACCGGTGCGCGGTGTGGCCAGTTTGCCATCCAGCGTCAGCCCGCCTTCGGGGAAAACGGCCTGCGTCACGCCTGCGCGTGTGGCCATCTGGACATACCGCGACCACACCCGCCGATAAAGTGCGCCACGCGAATTGCGCCGGATAAAATACGCCCCCATAGCCCGGATGATCGGTGATAGGGGCCAGACCCGCGCCCATTCGCCCACAGCATAGGACAAGGCACCGGCATTTGCGGCCAGATATGTGACAAGCACATAATCCATATTGCTGCGGTGGTTGATGACAAAGACGACGGCAGCGTCGGGGTCGATTTCGGCCATACGTTTCCGATCAAGCGTGCCAAGCTGGATGCGGTACAAGGATTTTGACAGCCAGCGCGCCAGCCTGATCCCGATGCTGAAATAGGCGGTCGCGGAAAACGATGGCACGATCTCGCGTGCGTAACCGCGGGCTTTTTCAAAGGCGACGTTTTCGGGCACGTTATTGCGGCGGGCGTGATCGACGACTGCTTGCGTCACCTCGGGGTCATAGATCAGCCGCTGGATCATGTCATAGCGGTGCGCCAGCTTGAAAGGCTCGATCGGGCGTTGCAGCTTTTTGTTGACCCGCGCGATCACCCGTTCGGCGCGTTTGCGGAAAAACCATCGGACCGACGGAAACAGGAAATGCGACGCAAATGTCACCCCGGCAAACAGGACAATCAGAACAAAGGCCCAGACCGGCATTGATATAGTTTGCGTCATGGATGGAAATTGTCGCAAACGTCAGCAAATGTCCATCGCTAGACCCTTTGTTTTGCTGGTGGATACAATTGATCTTAACGAGTTTAAATTTGAATATCTTGGACGCATATGCTTAGCCTGACATGTGTTTTGTAACTTTGTACCAGTGTCGTGGAGTTTATGATGTCTTTTACGTTTTACCTGTTTGACCGCGATGCATGGGACGACCCGTTCGACATGCTTCGCGACAGTAACAATAGCGGCGACGCGAATACCGGGCAGCAAATTTCGCTGACGAACCCTTCTGCGGGTCAAACCGTCACGGTGAACGGCAATGCAATAGCGGACAGTAGCAGCGTCGCAGGCGGTCTAAGCCAAAGCTATACCATCAGCGGCAGAACTTTTGCCGCAGGACAATCCATCGAGATGGATTATGGATTTGTCGTGCGCGACGATAACGGAATCGAATATTTCATTGGTAAGGTGAAAGTATCGGGAAGCACCGATACCGATTACAATGGCAGTATTATGACCCAAGGTTGGGATCCGGTTGCGCAGCAATGGGTCGGGCCACCGCCAATCGGGACGACATTCACGCTCGTCGAAATTGACGACAGCACTTATCAGGGGGCTATCAATCCCTGGGCCAGGACCGCTGGCGGCGTTCGCGACGGTAGCAGTAGATTCAACCCCTATTCAAATGATGTGAGATTAGGCGAAGGCGTGGCTGCGCCCGTTCTGGACACTGGCTTCTTTCCGCTTTGCTTTGTGGCGGGCGCGATGATCCAGACGCAGGACGGTCTGCGCGCTGTCGAAACGCTGCTGGCAGGTGATATGGTTGTGACGGCTGATAATGGTCCGCAGGCATTGGTCTGGACCGGGCAACGGCAGGTCAGCGCACAGGACTTGCAAAAGCACCCTAAATGGCGCCCTATTCGCATTGCGACAGGCGCGCTTGGCGACGGTCTGCCGACGCGCGATGTGCTGGTATCACCGCAGCACCGCGTGCTGGTGCGGTCCCGCGTTGCGCTGCGCATGTTCGACACCCGCGAAGTGCTGATCGCAGCCAAGGATCTTGTCGGGCTGCCCGGCATCACGCTGGCCGAAGATGTGACCGACGTGCATTATGTCCACCTGATGTTTGATGCACACCAGATCGTTTTCGCAGATGGTGCACCGATGGAAAGCTTCTATGTGGGGCCAATGTCACTCGCCACGCTCGACTGTGCAACGCGCCGTGAAATCCTGACGCTGATGCCGGGGGCGACGACAACGCCCGTCGATTTTGCCCGCCCTGTCGTGCGCGGCGGCAGCGCACGCAAGCTGGCCGACCGTCATGGCAAGAACGCGCATAGCCTGATCGAAAGCTGACACTTCGGGGATCTTTTTGTCCTATAAAACGGCCGGCGGTTCCCGAACTGCCGGCCTATTGCTATATCAGTTAGGCTGTTCCAAGAGGATGGATTTGGCACAGCGCATTGCTGAAACTTTTGGTCACTGTTTGACTGGTGTCATCCAATGCAATGCAATATCTGCACCCGTCATTGATTCGGTTTTTTCCGGATTTCTTTGCCCATGGCACTTTGAACACAACGGAACAAAACCAGTTCGCCGCCGAAACGCTTGCGCCAGATAGCAAAGTGATGGCGATTGACGCCGGAATGAAGACAATCCGATAGGTCGGCCACCGCCTGCCGACTGCGCGAGAGCCTGTCCTTGTGCCAAACTGACGCCCCCGTCCGCGTCGTAGGAACTATCACCGCATGAACGCAGCAACGTTAAATCGCACAAAAATGTTGCGTCAAAATCAGATCATGCCGCACTGCGGCGAATTGACAGCGCCACAAAATGTCGGATAGTTGATTGAAAGCGTAATTTAATTGCGCGCCGTGATTCAAGGAGACAGGCCCATGTCGCAGATGCAAAAAGATCGCCCCTGGCTGTTCCGCACCTATGCGGGCCATTCCACTGCCAAAGCGTCCAACGCGCTTTATCGGGGGAACTTGGCCAAGGGACAGACCGGCCTGTCCGTCGCTTTTGATCTGCCCACGCAAACCGGCTATGATAGTGACCATATTCTGGCTAAGGGCGAGGTCGGCAAGGTCGGCGTGCCCGTGGCGCATCTGGGCGATATGCGGATGTTGTTCGACGATATCCCGCTGGATCAGATGAATACGTCCATGACGATCAACGCGACGGCCCCTTGGCTGCTGGCGCTTTATATCGCGGTGGCCGAAGAACAAGGCGCCGATGTCAGCGCGCTGCAAGGCACGGTGCAGAATGATATTATCAAGGAATACCTGTCGCGCGGCACCTATATCTGCCCGCCCGAACCTTCTTTGCGGATGATTACCGATGTCGCGGCCTATACCCGCGAACACCTTCCCAAATGGAACCCGATGAACGTGTGTTCCTATCACCTGCAAGAGGCAGGTGCGACGCCCGAGGAAGAACTGGCCTTTGCGCTGGCGACCGCTACGGCAGTATTGGATGATCTGCGCGGCAAGGTGCCGAACGAACATTTCCCCGAAATGGTTGGCCGCATTTCGTTTTTCGTGAACGCCGGAATCCGTTTCGTGACCGAATTGTGCAAGATGCGCGCCTTTGTCGAATTATGGGATGAAATCTGCGCCACCCGTTATGGCGTCGAAGATGCCAAATACCGCCGTTTCCGCTATGGCGTGCAGGTCAATTCGCTGGGCCTGACCGAGCAGCAGCCGGAAAACAACGTCTACCGGATTTTACTGGAAACGCTGGCAGTAACCCTGTCGAAAAACGCCCGCGCGCGCGCCGTGCAATTGCCTGCTTGGAACGAAGCGTTGGGTCTGCCGCGCCCATGGGATCAGCAATGGTCTTTGCGGATGCAGCAAATTCTGGCCTATGAAACCGATCTTCTGGAATTTGACGATCTGTTTGACGGCAACCCCGCAATTGACCGCAAAGTGAATGAATTGAAAGAAGGGGCGCGTGCTGAACTGGCGCAGATCGACGGGATGGGTGGCGCGGTAAATGCGATCGGCTACATGAAATCACGCCTTGTCGAAAGCAATGCCGCGCGCATCGCCGGTATCGAAAGCGGCGCAACAACCGTTGTTTGCCTGAACAAATGGCAGGCGGGCGAACCATCGCCCCTGACCGCCGGCGACGATGCCATCATGATCGCCGACCCCGAGGCAGAGGCAGACCAGCTGGGCCGCCTTGCCGCATGGAAAGCCGCCCGCGACGCATCAGCCGTGCGTGACGCGCTGGCCGCCCTGCGTGATGCGGCGCAAAGCGACACCAACATCATGATCCCGTCCATCGCCTGCGCACGCGCCGGTGTGACGACAGGTGAATGGTCTGACGTGATCCGCGCCGTGTTCGGCCAGTATCGCGCCCCTACAGGCGTCAGCGCGAACCCGTCCAACCGGACCGAAGGACTGGACGATCTGCGTGAACAGGTTAATCAGGTCAGCCATGCCTTGGGCCGCAGGCTCAAATTCATGATGGGCAAACCCGGTCTGGATGGCCATTCCAACGGCGCCGAACAGATCGCAGCGCGCGCCCGCGATTGCGGCATGGATATCGCCTATGAAGGTATCCGACTGACGCCTGACGAAATCATCGCATCGGCCCATGAAAACGGCGCGCATGTTATCGGGCTTTCGATCCTGTCGGGGTCGCATGTGCCATTGGTGCGCGATGTCATGGCCAAATTGCGGGCTGCCGGTTTGGACCACATTCCCGTGGTTGCGGGCGGCATAATTCCCGATGATGACGCAATTGCGCTGCGGGCGATGGGGGTGGCAAAAGTCTATACGCCGAAAGATTTCGAATTGAACAAGATCATGGCAGATATCGTCACTCTTGCAGACCCAAGGCTGACCGCAGCAGAATAATCTATCCTTTTCGGCAGGTTTTTAAACGCAGGATTTATTTCGGCGAAATTAATTGCTATTGCTACGTCCATTGCAACGTAGATCGGAACAGATGATCATGAATAAAGACCTTTCTTCAATGACACGGGCAGAACTTGAAAAGCTCAAGGTCGATGTTGAAAAAGCATTGGTAAGCGCGGCTGAAAGAGACAGAAAAGCAGCCCTTGATGCAGCAGAAAAGGCCGCCGCCGAACACGGATTTTCGCTTGCGGAAATCACCGGCGGTGCGACAGGGCGCAAAGCAAAGGCAGGGCCAAAATCTTCGGCCCCTGCTAAATACCAGAACCCGGCTGACACCAGCCAGACATGGACCGGCAAAGGCCGTCAGCCAGCCTGGTTCAAAGACGCTCTGGCAAACGGCACATCGCCAGAAGCTATGGAAATCTGATAATTCAGCGGGAAAGGGGGTCTCCCCTCTCCCGCTTTGTTGCGCTAAGCGTTGGCATCCGCCTAACCACAGGAGATGCGAATGACAGTTCATATTGGCGCAGCAAAAGGCGATATCGCCCCGACAGTATTGATGCCGGGCGACCCGTATCGCGCGAAATGGGCAGCGGAAACCTATCTTGATGATCCGCGTTGCATCAACCAGGTCCGCGGGATGCTGGGTTTTACCGGCACATGGAACGGGCATCCAGTCACGATCCAGGGGTCGGGCATGGGCATGCCGTCAATGTCGATCTACGCCAATGAACTGATTCGCGATTACGACGCACAAACACTGATCCGGATCGGGTCTTGTGGCGGGATGCAGGACCATGTCGGCATCCGCGATGTGATCCTTGCGATGACGACGACCACTCTGTCCACACCCTCCAGCGGTATCTTCAAGGAACTGACCTTTGCCCCCTGCGCGGATTTCGGCCTGCTAATG